>JAGRHX010001329.1 GCA_020444775.1 Gammaproteobacteria bacterium | reverse complement strand
CGAAACCTGCGCCTTCGCAGTCGAGATGATGAGAACGACGTGGATCTCGAGGCGCTGTCCGACGAGATCCGCCAGCGGTTCCTTGAGTCGATTCGAACCGGTGCCCGCGTTCGTTTACTGTGGTTGAAAATTGATTTCTATTTTCAATAGGTTGAGAAGCAGTCCAACTCAAGCAAAAAGTTTTTTCACTAGTTGCTCAGGGTGTTTCCGATCGCGGCCTTTTAAGGGCCCCTGGGGCGCTGCCAGGCGATGTCCGGCAAGACGCGGTAAGCCCAGGACGGCAATCCCGCTGCAATGAGCGGCAACGCGACCGGGCGCAACGCGTGTGCTGATGTCCGTGATGGCCTCACCGAGATGGTGTGGGCTCGATAGTCGAACGCTGTGCGTGTCATCATTTTGAGGGAGCCGATGGGTTGAGTACGGCGCGCGGCGGTCAATGTTGCGGATGGCTACGGTGCGTATGCGCCCGTTGCTATAGTGCGGCCACATCGAGGCGCATACCCCGCCCGCCGCGTCCGCCCAGGCAGAACCGACATGGACACCACGGACCCCAGCACGCGTTCGGTTTACACGGATGCCGATCCCGAGCCCACCGCCACCCAGGGCCCAGTCGAGCTCGAACTGGCCGATCTCGCCCCGCTGTCACGGGCCGGCGTGCTGCCGCCCTCGCGCTATACGCAGGCCGCTTATCTGTGCCGCGATTGGACCTTCTGGTCGAGGTGGGCGACGCATGCGCTGCTCGCGCTCGCGCTGGCCCACCTGCTCGCCGGCATAGTCTTCTTCTTTGCCTACAACTGGCGCGATCTGTCGGCGGTGGTCAAATTCACCCTGCTCGAATCGGCCGTCATCGCAAGCGTCGGGGCGGCGGCCTGGGCGCGGCTGGACAGTCTGGCCGGGCAGGCCTTGCTGATCGCGGCCTCGGTGCTGGTCGGGGTGCTGCTCGCGGTGGTCGGTCAGGTCTATCAGACCGGAGCCGATGCTTATGAGCTGTTCAGCTGGTGGGCGCTGCTGGTCACCCCTTGGGTGCTGATCTCACGCTGCGCGCCACACTGGCTCATCTGGCTGGTGCTGGTGCATACCGGTTTTGCGCTGTATGGCGAGCAGGTGCTCATACCGCTTCAGGCCATGACCCGGGCGCAGCTCTCGATGTTGCATGGGCTCGCGACCCTCGGCGTGCTCGCGGTGCGCGAGTTTGCCGTTGCGCGTGGCTGCGGCTGGCTCGCGCCACACTGGACCCGGCTCACGCTGTTGTTTGCCGCGCTGTCGATGCTGCTGGTGCCAGCGGCAGGCTATCTGCTCGAGTCGCATGCCCAGATACTGCCGGCGTTGGTGCTGCCATGCGTAGGGCTCGCGGCAATTCTCGTCTACACACGGCTGCGCGCCGATTTCCCCGCAACGAGCTTGATCACCGGCTGCATGGCGGTGTTCGTGATCGCGCTGCTCTGGCGACTGATCGAGATCAGCATCGGTTTCGATAGCACACCGGCATGGCGGCTGCTGGTCGGCATCAGCCTGCTTGGCATCGGCTGTGTCGCGGTCGCCGCGGCCAGCCTGAAGCTGCTGACGGCGCTGGGTGCAGGGACCAGGCGCCCATGACGACGCTCGATCGATTGTGTGACGCGCTCAATCTGGACCTTTCGGCCGCGCGAGAGGCGATGAGCCCGACTGGTCAGACACATCCGACCGACCGCTTGCCCTGGTACGTGCGCGTGGTGGTGGGGGTGAGCGCCTGGCTGGCCGCGGTGGCCGCGATTGCCCTGGCGATTACCCTGCTCGATGCGGTGCTGCACATCCGCGAGTTCTTCACCACGCCGTTTGCCATCGTCGGTCTGCTCTACTTCGCTGCGGGCGCGGCCCTGCTGCTGCGCAAGGACGCGTCGGTGTTCACCACGCAGCTCGGCATCGCCCTGGGGGCCGCAGGACTTGTCATGGCGTCGGTCGGTCTCGGCTTCTGGCTGGAGCGGATCTTCCCGGTCACGCTGTTCAGTCTGCTGCTGAGTCTGGCAGTGATTGTCTGGATCCCCAGCGCCACGCTGCAATTCATTGCCGGTGCCTGGACCGCGGCGGTGTGGATCGTGGACCTGGTCGAGCCGCACCCGTCCATCTATCTCAATCTTGCCGTGCTGAGCACGCCCCTGGGCGTGTGGCTCATGATTCGACCCGGACGCTCAAATCTACAGCCGACCGCGCTGGTCCTGCTGCTGCTCTATCCGCTGTGCACCGCAATCATCGACGAGCATGGCTACTGGCCCCACGTGCAGTTTGGCGTGCTGTGGGAGAGAAGTATCCACTCGCTACTGTTCGTCTGGCTCACCTGGCTGCACTACACCCATCTGTCCAACAACGTGGACCGTGGGCAGCTGTTGGTGTTCGCCATCCTGTCGGCCGGCATCTGCCTGCTGCTGCTTCCGCCGGGTGGCAGCACCGCCCTGGTGATACTGATGCTGGCCTTCGTGCTCGGTTCGCGACCGCTCGCGCTGCTGGGAACGCTGCTCGAAATCGACTTCCTCTGGCGCTTCTACTACAGCTTGCACATGAGCCTGCTGCACAAGTCCTGGCTGCTGATTTCGGTTGGACTTGTGTTGTTGCTGTTGTGGTGGTTGTCGCTCCGCGCCAGCACGCTCCGGTCGGGGTCGCCCTCATGAGCCGTGCAATGCGTACCGGCCGAATACGAACGGGCTTGTTGGTCGCGGGGTTGGTGAGTGCGCTCGCCGTTGCCAACTACACCATCTATCGCAAGCAGCACATCCTGGATCGCGGCCAGGTCATCCTGCTGCCCTTGCGTCCGGTCGACCCGCGATCCCTGATGCAGGGGGATTACATGGTGTTGCGCTATGCAGCCGAGGTCATGCCGGACCAGGCCCGGCGCGACCGGATGCCAGCACGTGGCGGCGTGGTGCTGGAGCTCGACGGGAACCGGGTGGCGCGCTTCGTGCGTGCCGATGACGGCAGCGCGCTCGCACCCGGTCAGGTCAGACTGCGCTACAAGCTCAAACCCAAGTCGGGTGAGCTGCGCTATGGCGCGGAGTCGTTCCA
>JAGRHX010000090.1 GCA_020444775.1 Gammaproteobacteria bacterium | reverse complement strand
CGCACCGGAAGGCCGTTCACCGGCGATGAGTCCGGCGCGTTGTTGTTCCGCTCGCTGCACGCACTGCGGCTGTGCGATGCGCCAACCTCATCCGGGGGCGACGACACGCCACGGCTGCGAGGCTGTAGGATCACCAACGCGGTGAAGTGTCTGCCGCCGGGCAACCGGCCACTTGCCGACGAGATTATGCGCTGCAATCGCTATCTGAGCGCGGAGATCGCCGCGCTGCCCGATGACGCGGTGCTGCTCGCGCTCGGCCGGGTCGCGCACGACGCGGTGCTCCGGGCGCTGCACGTCGATGCCGCTACACGGCGTGAGATGATGTTCGCGCATGGCGCGGTGCATGCGATTTCGGGGCTGTCGGGTGGGTCGCTGTGGCTGGTCGATTCCTTCCATCCGAGCCGCTACAACGTCAACACGGGCCGCCTCAGTGAGCAGATGTTCCTGCGCACGCTGACCGAGGCCGCACGCCTGTGCGCCCTGGTCTGACAACATCAACGACAGGATAATCCGGGCGGTCGAGCACGCAGAACAGCCCGGACGAGCGCAACGACCTGTAGATCGACCTTTTCCATACCCGCGCCGGCATCAGCCGCGCGCTTCTCGAGCACCATGAGCGAACGAGAACCCAACACCACCGAGGATCCGCGAGCGGACGCGCCTGGCGACGAGCACGATGACCATGGGTCGTCTCTACCGCACGACGAAGCCCGTCAGGATGCGCCTGGTTTCGATGCGGAATCGTTCCTGAAGACGCTGACCCAGCGTCCCGGGGTGTATGCGATGAGCGACCGTTTCGGTCGGGTCATCTATGTGGGCAAGGCTCGCAATCTGAAGAACCGGGTCAGCAGCTATTTTCGCGGCCCCGCGCAGCTGCCGGTGAAGACACGGGCGATGATGTCGCACATGCATCACATCGACGTCACGATCACCCACACCGAGACCGAGGCGTTGCTGCTCGAGAACAATCTCATCAAGGAGCACCGACCGCGTTACAACATCGTGCTACGCGATGACAAGAGCTTTCCCTACATCCATGTCAGCACCGATCAGCGCTTCCCACGCTTCTCCTTCTACCGCGGCGCCCGCAACCGCAAGGGCCGCTTCTTCGGTCCGTACGCGAGCGCCGGCGCGACCCGCGAGACCTTGACCCAGCTGCAGAAGCTGTTCCGTGTTCGCCAGTGCCAGGATTCGTTCTTCAACAACCGATCACGACCCTGTCTGCAGTATCAGATCCGCCGCTGCACGGCGCCGTGCGTGGAGCATGTGAACGAGGACGAGTACGCCGAGGACGTACGTCACGCGCTGATGTTCCTGGAGGGCAAGAGCGAGGAGATGGTCGGTGAGCTGATCGGGCGCATGGAGAATGCGAGTCGATCGCTGGCCTTCGAGCAGGCGGCCCGCTATAGGGACCAGATCAAGGCGCTGCGTCGGGTCCAGGAACGCCAGTACGTGAGCGGTGCCCGGGGGGACCTGGACGTGGTGGCGGCCAGCTGCAGTGACGGCATAGGCGTGGTCCAGATCATGGTGATTCGAAACGGTCAGAGCCTGGGCTCACGCAGTATCACGCCGCGACACACCGCGGGTTCGGACCGTGTCGAGCTGATATCGGCGTTCCTGCCGCAGTACTACCTGGCACGACGCGGCAGCAAGGACGTGCCGGGCGAGATCCTGATCGCCGATCCCATCGAGGATGCCGAGATACTGGCGATGGCGCTCAGTGAGCAGGCAGGCAAACGGGTCAGCATCCGTCACAGCGTGCGGGGCGAGCGCGCCCGCTGGCTGCAGATGGCACAGCAGAACGCGGACATCGCGGTTGGCCAGCAGGCGGCCGACCGCGCCAACGTGCAGACCCGCTTGCGGGCGCTGAGTGAGGCGCTGGATCTGGACGACCCCCCGGAGCGCATCGAGTGCTTCGATATCAGTCACTCCTCCGGTGAGGCCACCGTCGCATCCTGCGTGGTGTTCGACGGCCAGGGGCCGGTGAAGTCGGACTATCGTCGCTTCAACATCCGCAGCGCCGCGGCCGGCGATGACTATGCCGCAATGCGAGAAGCATTGACTCGACGTTATACGCGGCTCAAAGAGGAGGAGGCCAGGCTGCCCGAGCTGCTGCTCATCGATGGCGGCAAGGGGCAGCTCGCGCAGGCCATGGAGGTCATGGCCGAGCTGCAGCTCGAGGACATCGCGCTCCTGGGGGTCGCCAAGGGCACGACCCGCAAGCCCGGTCTGGAGACCTTGCATCGCCCTGGCCGGGCAACCGCGCTGGAGCTCGGTGCCGACTCGCCGGCGCTGCTGCTCATACAGCAGATCCGCGACGAGGCGCATCGCTTTGCCATAACAGGTCATCGTGGTCGGCGCGCCAAGGCCCGCAAGGTGTCGACCCTGGAGGAGATACCCGGCGTCGGGGTCAAGTTGCGGCAACGTCTGCTGCGCGAGTTCGGTGGACTGCAAGGTGTCTCGCGCGCAGGCATCGAGGATCTGGCACGTGTGCAGGGCATCAGCGCGGGTCTGGCACGCAACATCTACGATGCCTTCAGGGGAAACGAGTGAACATCCCGAACCTGCTGACTCTGTGTCGGATCCTGCTGGTGCCGGTGGTGCTGGTGTTGCTGTTCCGCGCCGGCCAGGCCGGTTCGACGCTGGCTTGCGTGCTGTTCGTGATCGCGGCCCTGACCGACTGGTTCGACGGCTATCTGG
>JAGRHX010001328.1 GCA_020444775.1 Gammaproteobacteria bacterium | reverse complement strand
TGAACGACCCGACCACCCAGTAGGGGATCCCAGCCGCCGTCGCGCCCTCGATCATGGTCTGGAAGACGAAGAGCGAGATGTTCGCGAGCGTGATGCCGAATCCGGTGAAGAAGCTCTGGGCGAGGAAGCCCTTGCCAAGCTGCGAGGGCGGCAGCTTGTCGGCGATGAAGGCGCGGTAGGGCTCCATCGCCGTGTTGTTGGAGGCGTCGAGCAGCCAGAGCAGCAGCACCGCCATCCAGAGCGCCGAGACGAACGGGAAGAGGAAGAGGCAGATCGAGCAGCCGATCGCGCCAATCAGGAAGAACGGCTTGCGCCGTCCCCAGCGCGGGCTCCAGGTGCGGTCCGAAAGCGCACCGATGATCGGCTGAATCAAGAGGCCGGTCATCGGGCCCGCCAGGTTCAGGATCGGCAGGCTGTGGGCGTCCGCGCCGATGAACTGGAAGATCGGGTTGATCGCCGTCTGCTGCATCCCGAAGCTGTACTGGATGCCGAAGAACCCGAGGTTCATCAGCAGGATCTGCCGCATGTCCATCAGCGGCTTCTGCCGCACGATGGTGGTGTGCGTCAGCTCGTGCCCGGTGGTGTGAATGTCGCCGTCAGCCGTCGCGATGGTCATCATGCACCTCCTGATTTCCGGTCGAGAAAGTCCTGAAGGCGGGCGAGCTCCTTCTCCCACCCCTCGCTGTGGTAGCCGGCGACGCCGGAGTCGTAGGGTCCCTGCACGATCCGAACGAGCGTGCCGTCGCGGCCCATCTTGGTGAACTCGACGCGGAGCTCGAGCGGCACGTCGGGGTTGATGCCCGCATCGCCGGTAATCCGCTCCCGCGAGACGAAGACGTCGGGGTCGAAGTACTCGGTGAAGACCCCGTCCGCGGCGACACGGGTGTCGGGGTCGTTGTCGCGCACCTTCACGTGGTAGTGCCTGCCCCCGAGCCGCAGATCAGCCTTGTTCGTCTCCTTCTCGACGTGCCAGCCCGGGCTTCCGCGCCATTCGGCCATCTCCTCGGGAGCCGTCCAGGCCCTGAAGACGACGGGCCTCGGGTAGTCGAACTGGCGTTCGACAATAACCATGACGTTGGCGACCATCTACGCTTCCTCCTTTCTGAGAAATATTGCCTCCCCGGCATCTCGATGAGATGCCGACCACCAGACGCCTGCGACATTCAATGCCGGCGCCAGCTCGTTTCGCTGTTCAGAACGGATGCGTCAGGCGGGATCCCATCTGGGGACCCAGCCGGGAGCTACCGAGTCCCGCGCGCAGGACAGGTAGAGGGGAGCAAGGTCGCGCTCATAGGCGTCAGTACGGGCATGGTCTTCCTCCTGTTTTCGGTGTTGGCGCAGGAGCCCGGCGATGCCGCTTACCGACGCCAACACTTTTGTCGTTGCAGAACGGTCGATTACCTATCGTGGCACTTCATTGCGCCCCCGCGGCCGGCCCCGGCGTCACGGACTCCCGCCAGCGCAGCTCGCCCTCGACGAGGACTCGCGCACCGATAGCCACTGGCTCGTCGCCGCGAAGCTCGCCGAGCATCAGCCGCGCCGCGGCTTCGCCCATGCGGCCGTAGGGCAGCTCCATCGTGGTCAGCTGCGGATAGAGCGTCTCCGAGATCACCCGATAGTCGTCGTACCCGGCCACCGACATTCCCTCCGGGACCTTCACCCCCCGCGCCCGCAGGATGCCGTAGACCGCCACCGCCAGCCGGTCGTTGCCGCAGCAGAGCACCGTCGGCGGCACCTTCAGCGCCAGCATCCCGTCGATTGCCGCCTGTAGCACCTCTCGCTCCTGCGGCGCGCCGGAGGGGTTAGTCTCCACGACGAGCGCCGGATCATACGCGATCCCGGCCTCCGCCAGCGCCCGGGCATAGCCCTCGAGCCGCAGCCCCTGCGCCACAAGCGCAGCCGGGAGCGTCAGGAAGCCGATGCGGCGGTGCCCCCGTGCGATCAACGCCGCGGTCAGCGCCCACTGGCCCTCCGTGTCGTCGGGCAGCACGCATGGGGTGCCCGCATCATCGAACCCGTTCACCAGCACCATTCGGGCGGCCCGCGCCCCGTCGGGCAGCTCGATCCGCTGGTGGTGGCCGGCGACGTAGAACAGCCCCTCGACACGATGCTCGCGCAGCGTCCGCACGAGCTGCGGAACCCGGCCCGGCTCGCTCGTGTCCGAGATCAAGAGCGTCATGCCGCTCTCGGCCAGCGTTCGCTGGATGCCCTGCACGATCTGCAGGTCCGGCAGCCCGGTCGCGCCCCCGGCCGCCTGCGGCCCGCTGATCGCGCCGGTCACTAGCCCGACCAGTCCGGTGCGCTGCGAACGCATCGCACGTGCGGCGCTAGAGGGGACGTAGCCGAGAGACGTCATGGTCGCCTCGACGAGCTCACGAGTGCGGACATTGACCGGCGCGTCGCCGTTCATGACCCGGGATACAGTTTTCGGCGAGACCCCCGCGGCCTTTGCAACGTCGTAGATCGTTGCCATCCCACCGGTCCCCTACCGTCCATGACAACGATGTCATGCTATCGGTGTCGTATATGCTTAAGGAGTGATTCGCGCAAGGGGCTCGCGGAAAGATAGGGAGACATGGCGAGGGCCGGGGTCCCGACGGGTTGGCTGTAGCGGAAGTCGTGGTCGTGCCCCCGCTGGTGGTGTAGCTCGACGGTAGCG
>JAGRHX010001327.1 GCA_020444775.1 Gammaproteobacteria bacterium | reverse complement strand
TCGGCGCCGGTGGCGGCTCGATTGCGACCGTGGAGCCAAACCTGCGTTTTCGGGTCGGGCCAGAGAGTGCCGGTGCGAGCCCTGGACCGGCGGCCTACGCGGCCGGCGGTGTTCGACCGACGGTCACCGATGCCAATCTCGTTCTCAATCGTATCGACCCGGAATATTTTCTTGGCGGTGGCATGCGGCTCGACGCGGTTGCCGCGCGCGAGGCGGTGCGACGTGAGCTTGCCCGGCCGCTGGAGCTCACCGTGCAGGCCGCGGCCGAAGGGGTGTTGAAGGTCGCGGTCGCCAACATGGCCGCGGCCATCCGTCTCAGCCTCTACGAGAAGGGCCTGGACCCGAAGGACTTTGCGCTGATCTCCTTCGGCGGGGCCGGCGGCTTGCACGCCGTTGAGGTGGCGGCCGAGCTCGGTGCACGACGGGTGATCTTCCCTACCGAAGCCTCCACCTTGAGCGCCTGGGGCATGTTGTTCAGCGACGTGGTTCTGGACCGGGCGAGATCCAGGCCGCTGACGGCGGATGCGGATGCCGTGGCGCCGCTGGCGGAGCTGGCCGAAGCGCTGATCGCCGAGGCCTCGGCGGAGCTCGAGCAGGCCGGCTTCGCAGCGGAGCGACGTCGACTGCTGCTGAGCGCCGACATGCGCTACCCGGGGCAGGCCTACGAGGTGATGGTGCCGCTGGAGGGCATCGACGTGAACGCCGCGCGAATCGACGCGGCGGTGGCCCGATTCCACGATCTGCACGAACGCGCCTATGCGCACGCCGAGCGGCGCACCACTCCCGAGATCGTCACGCTACGTCTGAGCGCGGTCGGTGAGCTGGGTAAACCGCGTCTGGTCGAGCGAGCGGCGAGCGATGACACGCCGTGCAAGGCGCGGCGCAGCGTCTATCTTGATGGGTGCGAGCAGACCCTGCCGGTCTACGAGCGTGACGCCATCGGCGGCGGCGTGCGCCTGGCGGGCCCGCTGCTGGTCGAGGACGAGTACACCACCCTGTTCCTGCCCGGCGGCTGGGGCCTCGCTCGGCTGGGCGGTGGCGAGCTGGTTGCCGAGCGTGACGAGGTCGATCCATGAGCAGGACCGCACAGAACAGCCGGAGGGCCTGATAATGAGCATCAATCCGGTGGATCTGGAAATCATCCGCAACGCGCTGGTCGCCGCTGCGGAGGAGATGAGCGTCACGGTGTGGCGGACCAGCCGTTCCTCGGTGGTCCGCGAGATCCTCGACTATTCCACCTGCGTGTTCGACCACGAGGGCAAGAGCGTCGCCCAGGCTGCGCGCATACCCGTGCATCTGAACTCCATGTCGGCCTGCCTTGACGATCTGCTCGCCGGACCGCTGCCGCTCGAGCAGTGGCACGAGGGCGACGTCGTGCTGACCAACGATCCCTACGCCGGTGGCCAGCATCTGTGTGACTGGCTGACCTTCGCCCCGGTCTTCGTCGACGGTGAGCGGGTTGCCATCGCCGGCATCATCGTCCACCACCTGGACGTCGGTGGCGGGGCACCGGGCAGCTACGATCCGCGCGCCACCGAGATTTTCCAAGAAGGTATCCGCATCCCGCCCATGAAGGTGGTGAAGGCCGGTGTGCGCAACGACGAGGTGCTGGCGCTGTTGTTGCGCAATACTCGCGAGCCGGACAAGGTCGGTGGCGACTTCTCCTCACAGCTCGCGGCCCTGGCAATCGGCGCGGAGCGTATCCGCGATATCGCGCGGCGCTATGGCTCGGCGAGGCTCGCCGAGGCCAGCGGTGCGATCCGGGCGCAGAGCGAGGCGGCGATGCGGGCTGCCATCGCCAGCCTGCCGGGCGCAGGTGCCCGGGATGCCGCCGAGCCACGAGGTGTGCGGTGCTCGACCGATTGCTACGAGTTCGAGGACTTCGTCGACGACGACGGCATCGCCACCGGCCCGATCCGCATTCACGCGGTGGTGCGCGTGCGCGGCGACGCGGTGG
>JAGRHX010001326.1 GCA_020444775.1 Gammaproteobacteria bacterium | reverse complement strand
CCTGGGCCCTGGCCGATCGCCGGGCCCGGACGAGCCGACCTCGAGCGGGGCCGACCGGGGCGCTGAATCTTCGGCACCAGCGCCGGCCGCGAGCTGGTCAGGGGAGGCCGAGAACGAGCTGAAAAAGGTGCCGTTCTTCGTGCGCGCCAAGGCCAGACGAAACACCGAGCGCTTCGCGCTGGAGCGCGGAGTCGAAACGATCACTCTCGAGACACTCTACGATGCCAAAGCGCACTTCCGTCGTTGACAAGGCGCAGACCGAGGCGCCGTCGATGCACGTCGCGATCATCACGCTGGACGCGCATCTGAGCAGTGCACTGGCCGAGGCCAACCGTCGGCTGAGCCCCGATATGCCCGGACTGCGTCTGTCCCTGCACGCGGCCGCGGAATGGGACAACGATCCCGCCTCATTGAGGCGTTGCCTGAGCGACATTGCGCGAGCCGACATCGTCGTCGCGACCATGCTCTTCATGGAAGAGCACGTGCAGGCCGTGCTGCCGGCGTTGCAGGCTCGTCGCGAGCGCTGTGACGCGATGGTCGGCGCAATGTCCTGTGGCGAGATTTTGCGTCTGACCCGCATGGGACGGATGCGGATGGACGGATCGGAGCGCGGCGCGATGTCGCTGCTGCGGCGTCTGCGCGGCATGAGCCGGCGAAAGAAGGATCGCAGTCGCGGCGCGGACGACGAGGCGTCCTCCGGCTCCGGTCAGATGGCGATGCTGCATCGTATACCTCGGCTGCTGCGTTTCATTCCAGGCACGGCCCAGGACGTGCGCGCCTATTTCCTGCTGATGCAGTACTGGCTGGCGGGCTCGGCGACGAACCTGGAGAACATGGTTCGGATGCTGGTCGCACGCTACGCGGCCGCTGAGCGGGGGTGCCTGCGTGCACGTGCGAAGCCAGCGCTGCCGGAGCTGCATCACGAGGTCGGCCTGTACCACCCCCGATTGAAGCGTCGGACCGCCACGCGGCTGTCCGAGCTGCCCCGTCCGTCCGGTGGCGGCAAGCGTGGGCGGGTCGGCCTCATCCTGATGCGTTCCTATGTACTGTCCGGTGATACGGCGCACTACGACGCGGTGATAACGGCGCTCGAGTCGGGTGGCTACGAGGTGGTGCCGGTGTTTGCCAGCAGTCTCGATTCCCGACCCGCTATCCGAGCGTACTTCATGCAGCCAGCGGCGCGGTCCGGCGGCGCGCGCGACGACGCCGGGCCACGTGTGACGGTGGACGTGGTCGTGTCTCTGACCGGATTCTCACTGGTCGGCGGCCCCGCCTACAACGATGCCAGCGCCGCGGTGCGTATGCTTCGCTCGCTCGATGTGCCCTACCTCACCGCGCATCCGCTCGAGTTCCAGTCCGGCGCGCAGTGGCAGGCATCTACAACGGGTTTGCATCCGATCGAAGCAACGATGATGGTCGCGATCCCTGAGCTCGATGGCGCCATTGCGCCAACGGTGTTCGCCGGGCGCGCGAGCGCCGAGCTGGTCAGCCCGGCCGGCGTTGATGGCGCGGAACAGGTCCCCGACATGGCCGAGGATGTGCGCGGCGACGCCTCCCACAGGCTGATTCATCCGATCGGCGAGCGGGTGTCGGCCCTGACCGACCGTGTCGATGCCCTGGTGCGGTTGCGCAAGACCAGCCGGTCGGCGCGACGTGTCGCCATCGTGATCTTCAACTATCCGCCAAACGCCGGCGCGGTGGGTAGTGCCGCGCATCTGGCGGTGTTTGAATCCTTGTACAACCTGCTGCAGAGGATGGCCCGTTCGGGATACGGCGTCGAGGATCTACCGGCGTCGAGCGATGCCTTGCGAGAGCGGCTGCTGAGGGTCGATTCGACACTGCCGGGGATCGAGTGCAACGTCTGCGCCCGGGTGCCGGTCGAACAGCACGTTCGCAACGAGGTCTGGCTGAAGGAGATCGAAGCGCAGTGGGGGCCGGCGCCCGGACGGCACAACAGCGACGGGCGCGACATCCTGATTCCCGGGGTGGCGCTCGGCAACGTGCTGGTCTGCGTGCAGCCGGCTTTCGGATTCGAAGGCGACCCGATGCGGCTGTTGCACGACCGGGGCTTTGCACCAACCCATGCCTTCGCCGCTTTCTATCGCTATCTACGTGAAGGCTTCGCGGCGCACGCGGTGCTGCATTTCGGTACCCACGGTGCACTCGAGTTCATGCCCGGAAAGCAGGTTGGCCTCAGCGGTGACTGCTGGCCGGAGCGATTGCTCGGTGCGCTGCCGAACTTCTATCTGTACGCAGCCAACAATCCGTCGGAGGGCGCGATTGCCCGTCGTCGCAGCGCAGCGACCCTGATCAGCTATCTGACGCCGCCGGTGATGCACGCCGGCTTGAGCCGATCGGTTGCCGAGCTGCGTGATTCGATCACACGCTGGCGCAGCTCGGATGTTGGATCCGACGCAGGTGCTCACCAGCGGCTGTGCGAGCTGATCCAGGCGCAGGCCGCGTCGCTCGACCTGGTGCCGGCGGCGCCCGCGTGGAGCGACCCTCCGGCCGCGATCGAATCCCTGATGGCAACGCTGCACGAGCTCGAGAGCACCCTGGTGCCGGATGGGCTGCACGTCGTCGGTGCGCCAATGTCACAAGAGCAGCGGCTGCAGACGCTGCTCGCCGCGAGCGAGGCACTGCTGCCGGGCGAGGCATATCCGAGGCTCGACCCGAGCACGCGCAAGGACCTGCTCGGTGCAATCATGGATGGTGACTCCGCCCAGACCGTGCTGACGCGGTACGAGCTCGACGCCATGGCAATCGAGCCGCTGAGCGTGCTGGTCTCGACCGCGACACTGCTTGCCGAGGAGCACGAGGTCGATGCCATCCTGCATGCCTTGGACGGGCGTTACGTGGCGCCCGCACCGGGCGGCGATCTGCTGCGTAACCCCGCGGTGCTCCCGACCGGTCGCAACATCCATGGCTTCGACCCGCAACGTCTGCCGAGCACGTTCGCGGTGGGCGAAGGTGTGCTTCAAGCCCAGCAACTCCTCGAACGACACAAGTCCGGGTGCGGAGCGCTACCGGAGCTGGTCGCACTGGTGCTGTGGGGCTCGGACAACCTGAAGAACGAGGGGACACCGATCGCGCAGGCGCTATCGCTGCTCGGGGCCCGGCCACGGCTGGACAGCTACGGCCGACTCTGCGGAGCCTCCCTGATTCCACTCGAGGAGCTTGGCCGACCACGTATCGACGTGCTGCTGACCTTGTCCGGCATCTTCCGCGATCTGCTGCCACTACAGACCCGAATGCTCGCCGAGGCCGCCTGGTTGGCCGCGAGCGCCGATGAGCCGGTCGCGCTGAACTTCGTGCGCAAGCATGCGCTTGCCTACATGCAAGCGCATGACTGTGCGCTCGAAGTGGCCGCGCTTCGGGTCTTCAGCAACGCCGAGGGCGCCTACGGCGCGAACGTCAATCAGCTCGTGGAGCAGGGCTGCTGGAACGACGAGGACGAGCTTGCCGAGATGTACTCCACGCGCAAGTGCTATGCCTATGGTCGCGACGGCAAGGCCAATCGTCATCCGCAGCTACTTGCCGCGAACCTGCGTGAGGTTGCCTGCGCCTATCAGAATCTGGAGTCACTCGAGCTCGGTGTGACCTCGCTCGAGTACTACTACGACACGCTCGGTGGCATCAGCAGCGCGGCCAGGCGGGCGCGCGGCGAGACGGTGCCGGTGTACGTCGTGGACAGTACCCACGGTGGTGGTGCGCGGGTACGCACGTTGAGCGAGCAGGTGTCGCTGGAGAGTCGCACGCGCGCCCTCAATCCGCGTTGGCAGGAGGCGCTGCTGGCGCACGGACACGAAGGCGTGCGGCACATCGAGTCGCACGTCACCAATACGATGGCCTGGTCGGCGACCACCGGACAGGTCGAGCCCTGGGTCTATCGACAGCTCACCGAGAGCTACGTGCTCGACGCGCAGATGCGCGAGCGCATGGCCGAGCTGAATCCCATCGCCTCACTGCGCGTGGCCCAGCGCCTGCTGGAGGCTTCCGAGCGCAACTACTGGCAGCCCGATCCACAGATGTTGTCGGCGTTGCGCGAGGCTGGTGAGGATCTCGAGGACCGTATCGAAGGCGTAGGAGTTGCAGCGTGAAGCCAGTGTCCATTCCCCCAGTATCCACACCCCCGGTATCCATTCCTGTCGTGTCCAGGCCTGCTGTGCCTGCCGATGGGGAGGGCAGCGTGCAGGTTCGTATGGACATGGGCGTGTCGCTGGGCAGCACCAGCGTGTTCGCCGTGTATGGCAAGGGTGGCATCGGCAAGAGCACGACCTCGTCGAATCTGTCGGTGGCGTTCTCCCTGTTGGGTAAGCGTGTCGTGCAGATCGGCTGTGACCCCAAGCACGACTCCACCTTCACGCTGACCAAACGCATGGTGCCTACCGTCATCGACGCGCTGGAAGGTGTCGACTTCCACCCCGAGGAGCTGAGCGTCGAGGACTTCATGTTCGAGGGCTACAACGGGGTGATGTGCATCGAGGCAGGTGGCCCGCCCGCGGGTACGGGGTGTGGTGGCTACGTGGTCGGCCAGACCGTGAAGCTGCTCAAGGAGCATCACCTTCTAGAGGATGCGGATGTCGTGGTGTTCGATGTGCTGGGCGACGTGGTCTGTGGTGGCTTCGCGGCCCCGCTGCAGCACGCCGATCGGGCGCTGATCGTCACGGCCAACGACTTCGATTCGATCTTTGCCATGAATCGTATCGTCACCGCAATCGATGCCAAGGCCAAGAACTACAAGGTCCGGGTCGGTGGTGTGATTGCCAACAGGAGCAAGGACACCGATGAGATCGATCGCTTCAACAACGAGGTCGGCCTGCAGCGCCTCGCGCATTTTCCGGATCTGGATGTGATCCGCCGTAGCCGACTGAATAAGTCGACCTTGTTCGAGATGCCGGCGTCAGACGAGCTCGAGTGCGTGCAACAGGAGTATCTGCGACTGGCGGGCAGCCTGCTCGAGTCGGCCGCCAGTGACCGTGTCGCGGCTGGCGCCGGTGGCATGGATGCTGGCGAGTGTACGGCGCACGAGGGCGCAGCAGTCGAGGTGACACCACGGCCGATGCGCGACAGAGACCTGTTCGAATTCCTGGGGTTCGAATGATGCACAGCATGACCTACCTTCAGCGCAAGCTGCGCATCGAGCGATATTTCGACGACACGGCAGCCCAGCGTTGGGTTCAGCTGACCTCGGACGCGCCGCTAGGACGTATCCGGGAGACGGTTCGACTCGGTCGCGAGCGGATGCGAACCGGCCTGCTCGACTGGCTGGGCTCGGATCTGCACGGTCAGCGCGTCTTCGACGCGGGTTGTGGCACCGGGGCGCTCGCAATCGCTGCCGCGCAGCGCGGTGCCGAGGTGACGGCGGTGGATCTCTCACCGAAACTGATCGAGCAGGCCCGCAGCCGTGTGCCGGTGGAGCCGATGCCCGGCCGGGTGCGCTTTGTCAGCGGTGACATGCTGGAAGCGGGCACTTCGACCTTCGACCACGTGGTCGCGATGGACTCGCTGATTCACTATCGCGGCGCCGACATGCTGGACATGCTCGCCGCCCTGTCGCTGCGCGCCCGTCATTCCATGTTGTTCACCTTCGCGCCGTGCACGCCACTGCTGACGCTGATGCACACGGTCGGCCGGCTGATCCCGGCGAGCGAG
>JAGRHX010000089.1 GCA_020444775.1 Gammaproteobacteria bacterium | reverse complement strand
CGTACGTGGGGTCGATCGTACGTGGCTGCCCGCCCGGTCAGTCCGGTGTCGAATCCTGACCAGCCTTCACATCGCGACGCGCCTGCAGCCCCAACACCTGCTCATAGACCTTGACCATCGCGCTCTTCGGCTCATCGCCATGACCTTGGGCAATGGCCTGCTGATAGGTCGCGATCATCGCATTGATCACCGGAGTCGCCGCAGCCAGCTCGGTCGCCACCTCCTGCACGTTGACGATGTCCTTGTACGCTGAGCTGAGTGAGAAATCGTCCTCGAAGCGCCGATCCAGGATACGCGAGACGAAGCGATCGCTCGCAAAGCTCTTCGAGCTGCCGCTGGTCAGCACCTTCTCGACCTCGGCCACCGGCAGACCCGCCTTGATGGCCAGCGGCAAGGCCTCGCACAGCGCCGCGATGTTGACGTTGTAGACGATGTTGTTGATGGCCTTCATCAACTGCCCCGCACCGACCTCGCCGCAATGCACGATGGTGCTGCCCATCAGCGACAGGTACGGATGCACCGCTTCGAACACCTCGCACTGGCCGCCGAACATGATGGTCAGGCTACCGTCCGCGGCCCGAAACGGCATACCCGAGACCGGGCAGTCACAATAGCCGACGCCCCGCGCGCTCGCTTGCTCGGCAAAACGTCGCGCCGCGCTGCGGTTGAGCGTGGTCGTGTCGATGATCTGCAGCCCCGGACGGGCATGCTCGAGGATGCCACCCTCCTCCAGCAGCACGGCCTCGACCTGCGGCGCATAGGGCAGACACAGGAACAGCAGCTGCACCTCGGCCGCGAGCTGCGCCAGATCGGGCGCCACCCGGACGTCACTGCCGAGGATGGCGGCGCTGGCCTCATGGCGCGCGTCATAGACGCTGAGCGGCACGCCGCCACGCGCAAGATTCGACGCCATACCGCGCCCCATCTGGCCCAGACCGATGAAACCCACACGCTCGAAATTCATGATGCAATGCACTCCACGCGAGTTTGCGACAAGCGGCTCGAGCCGATTCCGGTGTCACCCTGACCCCTTCGGGCAACGGGCGGCGGCAGCGCGGGGCGCGCGCCATCTCGCGGAGAATCAGTGAGAGCCGCTATGATCCGTCGATGAACGAGCAACGATTGTATCTGGCCTCGAAGTCGCCTCGACGCCGGGCGCTGCTTGAGCAGATCGGCCTGCGTTACGAGTTGCTGGACATCGACATCGACGAAAGCCCGCACCCGGGCGAGGCGGCGGCCGATCACGTCTGCCGTCTGGCGCTGGAGAAAGCCCGAGCGGGCGCGCAGGCACTGCTCGCCCGAGGCAAGCGCGCGCCACCGGTCACCGCCGCGCCCGACTCGACGACCGATGGAACTGCTTGCAGCCCGACGATGGCCCCGGCTACGCCTGCGCCCGCCTGGGTGCTCGGCGCGGATACCGTGGTGGTGATTGGTGGCAGTGTGCTCGGCAAGCCGTCGGACTCGTCCATGGCCCGCACCATGCTGCGTCGGCTGTCGAATCGCAGTCACGAGGTCATGACCGCGGTCAGCGTGGTGACCGTGGATGCCACGCCCGCGGCGCCTCGAATCGCGCCGATCCGGGTCGCGCTCTCACGTACCGAGGTACGCTTCCGCGCCCTGGCCCGGGACGAGATCGATGCCTACGTGCAGAGCGGCGAGCCGCTGGACAAGGCCGGCGCCTATGCCATCCAAGGGCTCGCGGCGATGTTCGTGCAATCGATCCACGGCAGTTATTCCGGGGTGATGGGGCTGCCGTTGTTCGAGACCACCGGACTGCTTCGGTCCACGGGTTTCAAGGTGCCTTTGAGCACCGCACCCACCGCCAGCGACTGACCAGGTCACGGCAACGCACCGTCCGGCGGGGTCGAGTCACGACGATCGCCCGTCGGGCCCTTCAACGACTGGCCATCTGCCCCCGCAACAGGTGTACCCAGGACGCCCAGGCTCGGCCCAGGACACGCCCAGGAAACGGCCGGGTCGGCAACGACGCGACGAGATCGAAGCTGGCACCATGGCCGGCCACCTTGTCGGCCAGCATCCAACCGGCCTCGACCGCCAGCGCCACGCCGTGCCCCGAATAGCCGCGTGCATACCAGACCCGATCGCCGAGCCGTCCGAAGTCCAACAGCCGATTGCGGGTCACACCGACCCGACCACTCCAGACGTGCGCGAATCCAGCCTCCGACAGCCCACGCAGGCGCGGGAACACCCGAAGCATGCGCCGCCGTAGACGCCAGCGCCGCTGCTCGGCACAAAGGTCGAACAATGCCGAGCCACTACCGAACAACAACCGGCCCTGGGCATCGAGCCGGTAGTAGTCGATGGGACGCGCGGTCGAATACACCGAGCCCGCGAACGGCATCAAGGCCTTCGCCACCGACTCCGGCAACGGCGCGGTCGCGCCCACGAAGCTGACGATCGGTAACAATCCACCACTCATGACCGGCAACACCGCGCCTTGTAGATAGGCACCCGTGCAGACCAGCAGCCGATCGCATTCCAGCTCGCCGCTCGCGGTGCGTACCCGCGGTCGACCGTCCAGCTCCACGCGCAAGGCCGGCGAGCCCTCGTACAAACGAGCGCCGCGCGCCACGGCGGCGTCGGCCAGCCCCCGGGTCAGGGCCAGGGGGTCGAGGTGCCCACCGTGCCGATCCAGCACGCCCCCGACATAGAGCGGGGTGTCTACAAGCGTCCCCAACGCCGCTCGATCCACCGGCTCGATCCCCGGATAGTCGTAGTGGTCGCGCAGATGCCCGGCCTCGTCCAGCAGATGCCGCAGCTGGCCGTGCGTCTCCGCGGCGGCGAGATTGCCCGGCCTGAAGCGGTAGTCGATTCGATACCGTCGAGCCAGATCGTGGACCCGTTGCTTGGCCTGCTCGGCCAGCGCCCAGAGCTGGCGACTGGTCGCCTCGCCACAGTGCCGTTCCAGCGCCAGGACCCCGGACGGCAGGCCGGAGCAGAGCTGGCCGCCGTTGCGCCCGGAAGCACCGGCCCCGACCACACCGGCCTCGATCAACACCACGTCATCGATGGTCTCGGCCAGGTGTAAGGCCGCCGAGCAGCCGGTCAGACCGGCGCCGAGCACGCCGATCCGGGCACGCTGCCGGCCCTGCAACGGTGGCGCCTGCGGGCGTGGCGCGGCTGCTTCGAAGTACACGCTGCGCGGTGTTGCGAGGCCCCTGGAATTCACCGTGGGAGAAATGGAGCGGACGGTCATTTTCGAGCTTCTGGTAACCGATTCGGGACAGATTGCAATTGAGACTGGCTACTAACTCATCTATATTCCGCGGGCTCAGCGCCCCCGGGTCGTCTGCTTGGGCCCGCGGCCGGACGCATCATCCACGGACAACACCAGCAGCTGGTTATCCAAGGCCTGACTCGACTCCATAAGAATCTGGCCCAATCAGGAGTGACTTATGAGTGTTCTACCCATCATTCTGGGCATCGTAGGCTTGTTATACGCCTACTATATTTTTGGCAAGGTCAAGCAATACCCAGAGGGTAACGAGCGGGTCAGAGCCATCGGAGACCAGATCCACCTCGGCGCCATGGTGTTCATGCGCACCGAGTACCGCTTCCTGCTCTGGTTCTGCATCGTGGTCGGTCTGTTGGTCGCGTTCGGCGTCAGCGGCTGGACCGCCCTGGCCTTCGTGATCGGTGCGTGCTGCTCCGCCGCGGCCGGCTGGATCGGTATGAGCACCGCGACCCGGGCCAACGTCCGCACCACCACCGCGGCCGCCGAGCGCGGCGCCGCCGAGGCGCTGACGGTTGCCTTCTTCGGTGGCTCGATCATGGGTCTGGCGGTCGCCTCACTGGGTCTGCTCGGCCTGGGCGTGCTGTACGCCATCTTTGGCGGCGACCCGGCCACCGCCGAGACCATACACGGCTTCGGCATGGGCGCATCCAGCGTCGCACTGTTCTCCCGGGTCGGTGGCGGCATCTTCACCAAGAGCGCCGACGTCGGTGCCGACCTGGTCGGCAAGGTCGAGGCCGG
>JAGRHX010001325.1:2079-4721 GCA_020444775.1 Gammaproteobacteria bacterium | reverse complement strand
CCGCGCGCGGCATCGACCGATTGCCATCGCGAGCGTTTGGCCCGCGGTCAGCGGCGTGTCACAGTGGCCAGTCCAGCCATCTGCACAGCCCCCGACCCATGACCTCGGCCAGATCGTCGCCGCGCAGCCACGGCAGATGCTCGGTGAACAGCCGGATGCATTCGTAGTAGGTGCACGACATACGCGTGAGATCGGTGCCCCAGAAAGTGCGTTGCGGCCCGAAGGCATCGACCAGGGCGCGAATGTGCGGATGCAGATCGCTGAACGGGTAGGGCTGCTTGGACAGCGACGGCATGCCGGAGGCCTTGACCGCGACGTTGGAGTGCCGAGCCAGCGCGCAGACCCGCGGCAGATCCTCCCACACCCGTTCGCCCATGCCGCGCCGGTCCAGACCGACATGATCGATGACGAACTTGAGATCGGGAAAGCGACTGGCGAGCCGGTCCAGATGATCCAGCGCGCCGGGCACCAGGATCATGATCGGCACGCCGGCACGTTCGGCCTCCTCCCACACCCAATCGGCGCTGCCGTCCTCGAGGTGCTTCACGTACTGCGGCTGATGAAAGGTGAAGCGCAGACCGAGCATGCCCGGCTGGCGCTTCCAGCTACGGATCTTCTCCCGGCCTTGCGGGTCGGTGAGGGCCAGACGGCCCATCACCGCGAAGCGATCGGGATGGCTGGCGGCCGCGTCCAGCGCGACGTCGTTGCGCTCACCCTCCCAGGACGGCGGCACGATCACCGCGCGCCGCACCCCGGCCAGATCCATCTGCAGCAACATGCTTTCCTTCAGGACCGGGTAGGGGCGTTGCTGGTCACGCGCGCGACCCTCGGGCCACGGGCGATCCGCGGACTCGGGCTTCCATAGATGGACCTGGGCGTCGACGATATCCATGGGCGGCTCCTGGCAGGGGGTAGAGGGATTGAGTGGGGTGGCGGACAGATCTAGCACGGAAGGTGCTGGCAGCGGAACGCCGAACGGGACGGTCGCAGAGCCCGTGGCTGGATTTCGGCTGTCCGTCGTCGCACGATCGCGCGTGTCCGGCCGGTGGCCGTCGGCGCCTGATGGTGTCGGCCCCATGCCGTCGGACCCGAGGAATCAAGCGCGGATGGCGGAGAGCATGGCGATGCATGATGTGGTGGTCGGATGTCGCAAGAAGGCCGGAAGCAACGGCGTGCTGCCGGCGCACGCGCACCGGACCGGCCGATGGCCCTGGCTGATGGCGTGTGCGCTGTTGCTGATCCTGGCGCGGCCGGTCGCGGCGGCGGAGATCATCAACCCCTGGACCGGCTTCAGCACCCCCAGCGGAGGCCCCGCACGTGCCATCGGCGCCTATCAGGCCGGCTGCGTGCAGGGCGCGGTGGGTCTCGCGCTCAGTGAGCCGGGGCTGGAGGTGATGCGGCCGGGGCGGCGGCGTTTCTACGGTCATCCGGAGCTGGTCGGTTTCATCCGTACGCTCGGCGACGAGCTGCGGCGTGGCTGGCAGCGGGTGATGCTGGTCGGTGACATGGCGATGCCGCGCGGCGGACCGACGTTGAGCAGCCACGTCAGTCATCAGTCCGGGCTGGACGTGGACATCTGGTTCGATGTGCTGGGTCTCACCGAGCGGATCAGCGCGGCGGATCGCCGGCAGCGGTCCGCGCGCCGTTACGTCGAGGGGCTGGTCGGGGCGCTCAGCGCCGAGTGGGGGCCGCCGCAGGAGGCGCTGGTCAGGCTGTCGGCGGAGCACCCGCTGGTCGAGCGTGTGCTGGTCAATCCGTCGATCAAACGCCATCTATGCGCGCGTCACGCGCAAGGTCGTACCGATACCGCCGGATGGCTGCGCAAGGTGCGGCCGTGGTGGGGCCACGCCGATCACATGCACGTGCGTCTGGCCTGCCCCGAGGGCAGTGGCGACTGCAAGTCGCAGCAGGCGCCACCGCCGGGCAACGGCTGCGATGCGTCGCTGGACTGGTGGTTCACCCAGGAGGCCGCCGATACCCTCAAGCAGCGGCGCGACAGCGGCCCGCGGCGGATGCCGGTGTTGCCCGTGGCCTGTGAGCGGGTCGCCGCCGCGCCTTGAGCCGATGCGACGCGAGTCGGATCAGCGCGAGAGCGCGATGCCGGCGGCGGTGCCCAGACCCACCACCAGACCGGCCCGCAGCAGCACGGTGCGCGTCAGGACACGTGCCGGCAAGGTGCGAAGCAGCCCCAGCCAGGGACCGGGCACCGGCGCCTTGATGAAGACCAGGAAGGCGAGCAGCGAGGGGAAGGCGCCGAGCAGATAGCCGGTGCGGTACGAGCCGGTCTGGGCGAGCAGCAGGCCGAACACCGCCGGATAGATCATCATCGCGATGCTGGTGAAGGCCAGCACGCCGCCGGTCACACCGCCGACCTTGTCGGGCGGTGAGAGTCTCGCGGTCTCGGCGAGCAGGATGCCGTGCCAGCTGAGCGCGGTGATGTTGTAGAGCACCGCGATCAGGGTGATCTGGGTGACCGACCAGCTCGAATCGAAGCTGCTCACCGCGAACGCGGCCACCGCGCCGAACAGACCGATGCCGCTCATGATCCAGCGGGTCGGCACGAAGCGCTCGCCGAGCGCCCCCCAGGCGATACGCGCCCAGATCGCGGAGAAGCTGGCCATCGCATAGATGGTGCCGGCCTC
>JAGRHX010001325.1:0-1992 GCA_020444775.1 Gammaproteobacteria bacterium | reverse complement strand
GCGAAGGCCAGATCGCGAAGCGGATGATTGTCCAGCACCAGACGCAGCGTGGCCGGTAGATCCGAGATGGAGATCTTCACGCTCGGTTGCCGGTCGCGGTCGAAGTGCTCGCGTAAGGGCTGCAGCACCGCGGCGACCGACAGCACGATGATCGCGGTGACGAAGGCCGCGCCGTAGGGACCGAGACGAATGGTCGTGCCGAGCGTTGCGCTGTAGAACACCGCGCCCAGCAACAGCGGGATGAGCAGCCCGCCGATCAGGCTGCCGACCGGCACCCCGGTCTGCTTGACCGAGAAGATCAGCGGTGCAAGGTGCGCCGGCACCACCCGCGCGAGGATATGTGAGCTGGCCGGGGTCGACACCGAGGAGACACCGAGCAGCACCGCGGCCAGCGGGTACAGCCAGAGCACGCCGGTGGCGATCAGCATCAGGCTCGCGCACATCAGCAGCAGCGCGCCCTGGCTGACCCGTAGCGGACCATAGCGCAGGATGAAGCCACCGCAGCCCACCGCGGCAACGATCGCCACCAGGTTCTGGATGAACAGATACAGCCCCAGCCAGCCCCTGGAGATGCCGAAGTCCTCGGCGATGCGGTCGGCGAGCACCGGCAGGACCAGCTGACAGACGTAGGAGAAGGCTTGCTGCAGGAGCATGGCCAGCGTTGCGATCCACATGACCGCGCGCCAGTCGAATCGGGACAGATTCAATCCGCCGCCGCTGGGCATCGATGCCTCCTGGTGGTTGGCCCGCCGGCTGGCTGCAGCTCGGAATGGGGTCAGCCGCGACGAGGCGTATCATCGTCTCGGAATCCGAATAGGATGGGATTCACGCGCCGTATTCTGAAGCGCGATGGCGCGCCAGTCGACCTCGGTCGGGATAGCACATCGGCGCAAGCGTCCTTGCGCACGATGCTCGATGCGCTGAGGGAGATGCGCTCGATGCCGGCGGTGGTTGCGGCGTGCGCTGAGATCCGCCGAGCGCGAGCAGCGAGCGCAGTGTGCCCACCGCGAAGAGGGAAAGCCAGATGACAATACGGCGCCTTTTCATCGCGGCGTTGCTGTTGGGTTGCAGCAGCGCCGTGTCTGCCAGCTTCTCCAGATTGGTCGCCATCGGCGATAGCCTGTCGGACACCGGCAACTTGTTCAGCGAGCTCGAGGACGCCCTGTTCGGCGATCCTTTTGGATTGCTGCCGACCGACAACTACGCGAATGGTCGCTTCTCCAACGGACCCATATGGCTCGACTACTTTGCCGCCACGCACGACGAGCTGACCGTCGAGAGCTACGCCATCGGCGGCGCCTACGCGAGCACCTATGCAGGCAATGACAACGCCATCGACCAGGACCTTCTCTCCATACCATTCGTCGGTCAACGGCTCGCGTCGCGTGCTGATGGGTTGGCGCCCCAGCTGCCGAGTGTTGGCAGTGGCCTTGGCGACGACGACGGCGTCGCGCTGTGGATTGGCGGAAACGATCTGCTCGACTTCGCGAGCAATGGCTTCCAGGATCCACTGCAGGTCGTGCAGCCGGCGCTCGATTCGATTGCGTCCGCCGTCGAGCAGCTGATCGGGTTTGGTGTGAGTGAGCTGCTGCTGTTCAATCTACCCGACATCGGCGCGACACCTGGTGCGCGCCAGAGTGGGCAATCGTCGAGCCTCAGGCAGGCGACCCTCGCGTTCAATACCGGTCTCGAGTCGCTCGCGATCGACCACGATTCGAGTCCGCTGAACATCACCATGATCGATGTGTTCACGCGCTTCGAGCAAATCCTCGCCGAGCCCGAGGCATACGGCTTCAGCGATACGACAACAGGCTGTATCGATGGACCATTCGACTCGACACCATGCTCCGATCCGCAGGCCGTACGGGTATTCTGGGATGAGATTCATCCGACCACCCAAGCACACCGTTTGATTGCCGAGCTGGTGGATGAGACGCTCTCGCGGCGTGAGCTCGAGCCTGAACTCGTCGTTCCTGTTTCGACGCTGGCGCT
>JAGRHX010001324.1 GCA_020444775.1 Gammaproteobacteria bacterium | reverse complement strand
TCGGCCTCGTCCATCTGGAAATAGATGGCGCCGGCCGGCTGCAGACGGGCGCAGGTGCTGTCGATGTCCAGCCCCCATTCGCTGGCGATCTCGGCCAGATCGCGGCCACGGCATTCCGGATGGCTGTGTGACCAGGTCACCAGCACGCGCTCGGCGGCCGGTACCCACTCGGCGAGCAGCACCGTGGAGCTCGCGGTGTACGGATAGACGTCCAGATTGACGGTCTGCTGCGCGCGTGCCCGCTCGATCAGGGCCAGGGTCTCACGGGTCAGACCGAAATTGGCCCGGCCCGAGCACTTGTGGTGGGAGATGACCACCGGCACGCCGGCCCGTCTGCCGATTTCCAGCGTCTCGCGCACCGACTCGACCACCGCCTCCTTCTCGTTGCGCATGTGCGTGGCGTACAGACCGCCGCGTCGTGCGACCCGCTCGGCGAGGCTTATCACCTCTTCGGTGGGTGCGTTGATGGCCGGCGGGTAGGCGAGCCCGGTGCTCATGCCGATACAACCGGCGTCCATGGCCTCGTCGACGCGCTTCGCCATGTGCTCGATCTCGGCGGCGCTGGCGGGGCGATCCAGACGGTCCATGATGCCGGCACGCAGGGTCGAATGGCCGACCATGCAGGCAATGTTGACGCTGGCCGGATGGCGATCGACATCGTCCAGATAGGCAGCCATGGTCGGGTAGCGGAACCATTCGCGGCCGCCAAGGAGGTTCAGCGGCGGCGGTGGATCGGTGTCCACCAGCGGCGCGAGGCTGACTCCGCAGTTGCCGGCGATCACCGAGGTCACGCCCTGGCTGAGCTTTGCCGTCATGTCCGGCGAGCTGAGCACCATGCGATCGTCGTGGGTGTGGGCATCGATGAAGCCCGGCGCCACCACCCGGCCGCTGGCATCGAGACGCTGATGGGCCTCGGCGCCGTCGAGCGCGCCCACGGCAACGATACGATCGCCGCGTATGCCGACATCGGCGCGGCGCGCCGGCGCGCCACTGCCGTCGACCACGGTGCCACCGTGAATGATTAGATCGAAGCCCTCGCGGCTCGAATCGGATTGCTCGTATTGCGCCATGCTGGTGGTCTCTCGTCGTCGCCAGTCGTCGCCAGTTGATCGCCAGTTGCGGCCGGCTGGACGGCCGCGCGCGGCGCCCATGCCGATCCGCTCGAGCGGCCGCTTGCACGGCAAGATTACCATGCCACGATGGCCTACAATGCCCGCTCACAGCATCCAGCGAGGAACCCCGCGACCCGGCCACGAGCACTGGCTACAACGGGCGTGGCCTTCCTTCCCTGAGCGACCGGAGGAGCCGTCATGGCATTGCTGAGAACCCTGTTGTTTGCGCCCGGCAACCACGCGCGCAAGGTCGAGAAGTCCTTCACGTTGGGCGCCGACGGCGTGATCCTGGATCTGGAGGATGCGGTCGCCATAGCCGAGAAGGAGGCGACCCGTGACAAGGTCGTGGGTGCCCTCCAGCCGCCCCGGCGTTGTCTGGGCTACGTGCGTGTCAACGCCTTCGACACCCCGTTCTGCTACGGCGATCTGATGGCCGTGGTCCGCCCCGGTCTGGACGGAATCGTGTTGCCCAAGGTCGAATCGGCCAGCCAGCTGCAGACCGTGGACTGGTTGGTCACGCAGCTCGAGCGGGAGCGCGGTATGCAACCGGGCAGCGTCGACATCATCCCGATCATCGAGACCGGCCGGGGCATGACCGCGCTGAAGGCGATCGTCGGCTGCGGGTCGCGTGTGCGCCGCCTGTCTTTCGGTGCAGGGGACTACACCCTGGACATGGGTATGCAGTGGACGCTGGAGGAGCGTGAGCTCGACCATGCGCGCGCCAACGTGGTGCTGGCCTCGCGGGCCGGAGGGCTGGAGCCGCCGCTTGACACCGTGTTCATCCACATCGGTCAGATCGATGGTTTGCGTCAATCTACGCGACTGGCGCGCAATCTGGGCTTCCAGGGCAAGCTGTGCAT
>JAGRHX010001323.1 GCA_020444775.1 Gammaproteobacteria bacterium | reverse complement strand
GAATCGAAGCCCAGCGGCTCGGCCAGATCACCGAGCGCCAGATGCTCGCTATAGACGGCCGCGTCCGGGCGTTCGGGCTCGGCCAGGATGCTCATCGACAAACCAACCTTCATGCCAGCGTCTCCCCTTGTGTGGATATTGCCGATCGTGCTTACGGCCATCGGTGGCGCCAGGGTCGATAGCGAGGACCTCACGAGCGAGGAACTCGCTAGCAAGGCGCTCGATGCAACGCCGCGGACGCGGTATTCACGATCGTGGTGGGGTCAGAAGCTAAACGAGCGGGGCGCGCCATAGCAAGCATCGCCAGGCGTGACGGCAGCGGGGCGGATCCGCCTCGGAGTCCTCGGCTCAGGTCTTGCCGCTCGCGAAGATCCTGAAGCTGCCCTGGGCCAGGGCCACCAGATTTCCCTCGGCGTCCTCGGTTTCGGCGCGTACGAAGCAGACCTTGCCGCCTCGGCGTTGGACGCGCGCGGTGCAGCGCAGTAGCGGCCCGCGTGCCGGCGCGAGATATTGAACGTCGGCATTGATGGTCGAGCAGCCCGCGGCGCTCGGCAGGCCGGCCAGCACCGCGCTTGCCATGGTGGTGTCGAGCTGGGTGAACAGCACTCCACCGTGCGGTTGCCCGCGCTGTGGCCAGCAGACCTGTGGCGTGGGGCGCAGCTCCGACACGGCCTCGTCCTCGAGCATGCTCAACAGGCGGATGCCGAGGGTCACATAGAGGGGGTTGTCGTTGAGCGCGTCGATGGTCCAGTGCAATGTAAATCTCCGAACGGCCCCGGTCACAGGGGCCGATTTCAGTCCGGATCGCCGTCGAAGGGCAGGATCGGTCCGCCGCTGACGGTCGTGCGGATGAACACCCGGGCCTGGTCCAGCGGATAGTCGAGTCGACCGGTGTGCATGATGCCGCCTCGGTTGTCCCACAGCAGCGTGTCGCCAACCGACCAGCGATGTTCGAAACGCCAATCGTTCGCGTCGATGGCGTCGAACAGCAACTGAAGGAGGCGTTCACTCTCGGCCTCGGGCACGTCCAGAATCCGTGTCGCCAGCAGCGGATTGGCGTAGATCGCGGGACGCCCGCTGCGGACGTGCGCGTTGATCACCGGATGCACCGCGCGTGCGGTGCGTCGGGCCTCGTTGTCCAGGGCGCTGGCGGCGATGGCCGCACCCTGGTTCTTGCTGTGCCCGCCGTAGACGAAATCGGCCTGGCGCCCGGTCAGGGCGCGTTTGACCTCCAGAGGCAGCGACCGCCAGGCCAGATGCACGTTGGAGAAGCAGGTGTTGCCACCGTGGTCGGGGACCTGCAGCGCATGCAACAAGGTGGCCTTGGCAGGTCGCGGATCATAGGAGAGATCGGAGTGCCAGCCATCGCGGGTGTCGCGGGCCGCGCCACGACTGGCCCCGGCCAGGTCGAAGCTGCCGTCGGCCTTGCGGTTGGTCATGTACACCACCTCGGGAACCTCGGGGTGCTGGTAGGCACGCTGCACGTGCGGTTGCACGGTACCGAAGCAGGCGGCGAAATCGGCCAGCTGGCGCGCGCTCAGCGGTTGCCCCGGAAACAGCAGCACACCCTCGTCGAGCAACAACTGCTCCAGACGCTGCACGATCGCGTCGTCGAGCGGCGCGCGTATGTCCAGTCCGTCGACCCTGACGCCTCCAACCCTGCTCATCGCCTGTATCTGCATCGATTGCACCTGAATTCGACGGTTCTTCTCGAGGTTCCTCGGGTGGGCCCCGATTCAGTCACGCGCCCACCCCAGCCAGCCCGGCACGACGGCCGATCAATTTCAATCACATTCCAGCGATCACAAACCCATCGTGATCGGCGACAATCGCAAGGCTCGGCCCGGCGCTGGTGGCCGACGAACGCGAGCCCGGCGCCGTGTCGGGATGGTCCTGTCTTTGGAATCTGGAGTCCAGCAACCCATGCCCATTATCGATGTAAAGACCGAAATCACTGGCAACGTGTGGCAGATCGAAGCGAAGGTCGGAGACTCGGTGTCCGAGGACGATCCCATCATCATCCTCGAGTCCATGAAGATGGAGATCCCCGTCGCGGCACCGGAAGACGGCAAGGTGGCCGAGATCCTGGTCGAGGAAGGCGACACGGTCACCGAGGGTGCAGTGGTCGCGAGACTGGAGGTCTGAGGAGGACCGTCGAGTCAGCTCTCTGCGAGGGGCTTTGTTCGAGGCGTCATCGGCAGGGCGTCATCGGCCACGGTCAGGCCGGCGGCAGCCCCGAAAAAGCCCGGTCTTCGCGCCGGGCTTTTTCGTGTGTGCCTTCAGGCGTCCGGCAAAGACGCCATGCGCTGCTCGAGCCGGGCAACCGCCGCCAGCGCCAGCGCCGCGTTGTCGATCTCATCGAATACCGGAATGCCGAGCTCGATGGCGCGTTGGCGATAGCGG
This sequence comes from Gammaproteobacteria bacterium, assembly GCA_020444775.1. The sequence goes on along the minus strand of JAGRHX010001323.1, from coordinate 1,667 downwards.
CGTTTGCTCTCGTCGAGCTGTGGCGATCCGTCCGATCGCAAGGCCAGCGTAAAATGCGCGACGCCGCGGTGCTCGTCCTGAACCTGTCGTATCACCTCGAGCAGGTTGTCCAGCGGATCCACCGGACCACGGCCGACGAACGAGGCGAGGTTGAGGTGCATCAGCACCGCCTGCGGCGTGCTGTGCGCATAGACGATGTCCAGGATTCGTTTGGCAACGAAACCATGTTCCTCCTGCAGGGTGCGCACCGGGGTGTCTATGGGGTTGGCGAGCGAGGTGCCGGGGGGCAGGGCGAGCGCGTCGAGCTGTGCTCGAGCAGTGCCGCCGAACGGCTTGACGTCCAGACCCAGACGCGCGAACTGATCGGTCGCGAGCACGCTGGTGCCGCCGCCATTGCCGAACAGCACGACCTCGCGGGTCGGTGTGCGCGGCCGCAGCCGAAGGTGCTCCAGCGCATGCAGCACGTCGATGAAGTCGTCGATGGTGTCGACCATCACGCAGCCGGTCTGCTGGCACAGGGCCTCCCAGGCCCGATGATCGCCGGCCAGGGCACCGGTATGTGAGGCGGCCGCTTGTCGGCCCTGGTCGGTGCGGCCACCCTTGAGTATGACCACCGGCTTGCCGTGCTGCGAGTGACGCAGCAGCTCGAACAGAGCACGTCCGTCCCGGGCGTCCTCGATGTACAGACCGATCACGGCGGTCTGCTCATCGTTCAGGTACCAGGCGAGCAGCTCACTCAGCTGCACGTCGGCGCAGTTGCCGACCGTGACCACGCCACTGAAACGAAGACCACGCCATTGTCCCCGCTTGATGACGTCGGTGGACAGACCACCACTCTGGGCGAGGATGCCGATGCGACCGGTCTCGCGCGGCGCGTCGGCCGCGAAGGTCAGGCCGCCGCGTGGCGAGTAGGCGCCCAGGCAGTTCGGGCCGATTACCCGGCAGCCACCCTCGCGTGCCGCCGCGACCAGCTCGCGTTCCAGCTCGACCCCGGCCTCGACTTCACCAAAGCCACTCGATACCACCTGTGCGATCCGAACCCGGCCGTGGGCCGCCCGCAACAGCGACGGCACCCGCGCCGCGCCGATGCACACATAGGCATAATCGACAGGCTGTGGTGTGCTGTCCAGGGTCGGATGGCAGGGCACACCTTCGATCTGCTCGGCCTTTGGGTGGATGGCATACAGGTCGCCGGCGTAACCGAAGGCTTGCATGCGTTTGATGAACGAGTTGGCCATGGTCACATCGGAGCTGGAAGCGCCGACCACGGCCACGCTGCGCGGGGTGAACAAAGGGTCGAAGCTGGACGGATCCGAGGCGACGCCGGCGGCCGTCGACGCGTGGTCGCTGGTGGGCGCGCGCAGCAGGACCCGTGCATCGACCGCGCACAACGTCTGGCCGCGTGCGATCACGGGGTTCAGGTCGAGCTCGGCGATGCGGTCCGCGTAGCGGGTCAGCAGTCCGTCCTCGCCGCCGACCCGCAGCAGCAGTTCCACCAGTGCCACGCGATCCACCGCGCTGGTGCCGCGCGCGCCATCAAGTAGCGCCGCGCCGCGCAGCTCGTTGAGCATCGAGTGCGCGTCCTCGCGGTTGATCGGACAGAGTCGGAACGAGACGTCTTTCAGCACTTCGACGAACACACCGCCCAGGCCGACCATCAGCATCTG
>JAGRHX010001322.1 GCA_020444775.1 Gammaproteobacteria bacterium | reverse complement strand
CGAGGCCGAGGCCCGACGGCTGGTCGACGAGGACGGCGCCCAGGCCATCGTGCTGGGCTGTGGCGCGACCACCGGCCTCGCCGCGCGCCTGGGTCGGGATCTGGGCGTGCCGGTGCTGGACCCGGGTCTGGTGGCCGCCAAGTACGCCGAGATGCTGGTGGGCCTGGGGCTCAGCCAGAGCAAGAAGGCCTTCCCTTTCAATCCCCGGGTGCTGGAGCTGATGCACGCTCGAACGGGCCACACCTGAGCGAGTCGACACCCTCAACCTTCAACTGGAGAACGATGATGGCGAGAATTCCCTATCCCGATCTCGATGCCGCCCCGGCCGAGGTGCGCGAGATGCTGAGTCGTCTACCCGCGCCGATCGGCATCTTCAACATGATGGCGCACGCCGAGACCGTGCTGAAGCCGGTGATGAAGCTCGGCGGCACGCTGCTCGGCAAGCTGCAGCTCGATGCGAAGCTGCGCGAGCTGTGCCTGCTGCACGCGGTGAATCTCGAAGGTGGCGAGTACGAATGGGGCCAGCACGTGCCGGTCGCGCTCGAGCTGGGCAGCACCCAGGCACAGATCGATGCGCTGCGCGAAGGGCGCGACGACGCCGACTGCTTCTCCGATCTCGAGCGTGCCGCGTTGCGTTTCACCCGCGAGGTGGTGGTGGATGTGCACGCCTCGCAACAGGCCCTGGACGAGGTGCGCAAGTTCCTCTCCGACCGCGAGGTAGTGGAGCTGATCATGATGGCCGGCTTCTACATCATGCTCGCACGCTTGACCGAGACGTTGGAGATCGAAGAGGACGCGCCGATCGGCAGCGCCCTGGTGCGTGGCATCGAGGCGCGGGTGGCGAGCAAGAAGGGGTGATGGTGGGTTTCGGGCAAAGCGGCGAAACGGCGCGCTAGCGGGCGGGGGCGGTGGACGACGGTGCTATCGCTGGCTGAGCAGGTCGAGTGAGCTCAAAGCGGCACTCTGGCTGGACGGGCCGGAGCTCGACAGAACCACGTCGGGTGCCACTGACACGGATCGAGCTTCGCTCTCGGTCTTGTCAGTCGTAACGGTTTTGGATCTTCACCTTTCCGTAGCCTTTCTGGTGGGCGTAGTTGGCGCTCCAGAACTCCTGGATCAAGTCCGCCATCAACGCGGGGGCGTACTTGGGCGGCGTATCCGGTCCTGTGAAGCTCGGCAGCACGGAGATCGTCTGGGTAGAGGTCGGGCTGTGGAAATAGGCAATCGAGTAGCGGTCCTTGTCGCCCTCGACGAGCACACCGTGCTGAGTCGATAAGAACCGGTCGTTCGTCATCCGTCGCACGTAGTTGCCGATGTTGACCAGCAAGGTGCCCGGTATGAGCGGCGGGACGACCCATTCGCCCGACGGCAGCTTGATCCACAGACCTGGCACGTCGTTGCGCGCGAGGATGGTCAAGAAGCTGTTGTCTGTGTGCGGTCCCGTGCCGAAGTCATTGCCCTCGACACGGGTCGGCGGGTAGTGCAAGAGCCGCAATTGCACGTGCCCGCCGTCGACAAACAGCGGCGCGAGAAAATCCGCCGGTATCCCCATCGCGACCGAGAATGGCACCAGTAGCCGATTGGCGAGCGCATGCACCGCGTCAAAGTACGCCATGACATTCTCGCGGAACCCCGCGAGCTCGCTCGGCCAGGCGTTGCGCCCACGAAGCGGCAGACGCGGCATGGCCCCCGGTACCGCTGGATCGGTCTCGTGGGTGACGAAGTAGGACTCGTTCTGATTCGGCCGTGTCGCACTATGCACGGTCGAGTGACGTTGGATGCTCGCGTTCATCCCGAGGTAGCCGATGTTGCCCGCATCGAGCGATAGCTCGCGCTTGCGCTCGAGCGGCAGCGCGTGGAAGCGCCGAGCTTGCTCGAACGTGGTCTCTATGAGGCTATCGGCGAGTCCGTGGTTGCGAATGTAGAAGAACCCAACGGTCTCACAGGCCGCGCGCAACGCCGCCGCGAGACTGTCGACCGCGCCCTGCTCGCCAGCAAGATAGGGCGCGAGATCCAGAACCGGGATCCGGCCGGCCGCAGTGTCCATGTCGCGCGCCGCGTCTCGCTTGAACAAGTGCATTTTGCGGTTCCTCGTGATGGCCGGCTGGATGGCCTAGGGGCACTGTCTTGAATATAGACCTCGATCCCCGCGTTGACGATGTACGCGTGGGTCTCTACTCCCGGCGTTCAGGACCACTGTTAAGTAGATCAATGGCCATGACCGCGCTGGTTGAGGCACGCGATCCGGGAGAGGCCTCCCAGAGCTCATCCGGAAGTTCCCCGAACGGGCATATGATCACTTCGTACGAGGTCGGATCGGCGGTTGTCATGAGGCCAGACGACACGTCCCTGAGCCGTCGGTTAGGCCAACCTGTCCTTGAGTTCAACAGCTTCGATCTCATACGGGGCCCCATCAATGCGCTCCAGTAATGAAAGGGTTGTCGCTTGGTACTGAGCGAGACGCTCAGGCGACAGTCTTCCCTCAACGATGACCGAGACCCAAAACTGTTCTTCTTTGATGCGAACTCTCAGGCCGTCAACCTGGACGCGGTACTCGCCTACGTTGTCGCCCTGTACCACCGGTTCGTCGTCGCCTCTGTCGCGGTACAGCTTCTCAAGAGAGGCGAGATCTGGTTCGTCCGCATAGTTCCAGTTGTCGTCCAGACCGAGGTGCGCATGCTGACGGTTCCACTTGGCATTGCGCACTTCCCACATACGATTCGGACCCTTGTCGACTCGGCGCATTACCCATTGTTGCCAGTCTAGCGTAGTCAGACGATGCCACTTTGCCTCGCGTGTATCCAAGGCCCAGTTGTCAATGTTCTCCAGAGTCGCCCGGTCATCTCCGAGCCATCTCTCGCCGCCGCTGACGACTATCGTGTAGCCATCGTCGCAAAGGCGGGCCTCGTGCCGGTAGATCCAGCCAGGGACCTCGCCGGTGGTAGTGACGGCCTCAACTCTCATGGAATGAAGCGACAGCTTGAGGACGGGGGTCTGTTGCGGAGAGCGACTCTCGCGGTAGCCCAGTCGACCAACAATGAAGATCGAATCGCCAACGAGGGTGGCGGTGTGGAAGTCGGTTGGCGGGAAGTCCTGTTCGGGATACCCGTAGATCGCAATCGCACCCTCTTGACCAACCACTGTCACGTCGTTGTAGATGAAGAAGTCCGGGTCGTAGTAGTCCTC
>JAGRHX010001321.1 GCA_020444775.1 Gammaproteobacteria bacterium | reverse complement strand
GATGCGTGCATCGCCGGCCTGGACGATATCCTCGGCCATCACCAACAGCGACTGCGACGCGGCGCGGTAGCGCTGGGTCGAAGCGCGCAGCCCCCGGAACGCCTCCAGTGTCTGCTCGAACCCCTCGACATGGGCACGTGCCCGTTCGTCGAGCACCGCGGCGACCGACTGCCCGGCGAACTCGCCCTGGGTCAGCGGCAGCGGTCCGAGGGTCGGGTGTCCGGTGATCTCGGCGAAGGTCTCCTCCATCACACCGAGGTAATAGTCGAGCTCGGCCAGCGCGTCCGCATCCAGCCCCTGGGACAAGGCCCGCTGAAAATGGAAGAACCGGGCCAGCAGGCTGATCCTCGACTCCAGTGCCGCCTTGGCCGCGGCCCAGCGCGGCCGCAAGGTCGTGGTCCAGCTCAGATCCTCGCCCGGAAAGGCCGCCAGCTCCTCCATGTAACCGTCTCCCAGACGTTGCACGTCCAGCATCAGCTCCTGGAAACGATAGAACTCCTCGAGCACGCGCGCGTTTGCCCGCCGGTAGCGGTCGTGGGCATCCAGCACCTCGGTACGGGCCTCTCTGAAGGTGCGCAGATCGCGCATGAAGGCCTCGCGCGACTCGGCCTCGATGAGCGCCGAGGCGAACATCCGGGCAGCGGCCTGGTCGGTGCTTTGCTCGGCCTGTTCGAGCGCCACGCGCTCGCCGTCGCGTCTGTCCGAGCCGAGCAGCTCGGAGACGGCGAGCAGCTCGGCCTGTACTCCAGCACGCACGCTGGTCGCGCCTCGGCCGGTGTCCCAGACCGGGCCGGACAGATAGCCCAGCGCCGCGGACAGGTTATGGATGCCCTGATAGCCGGCCAGGGCGCAGATCAAGACCAGGCCACTGGTCGAGGCCAGGCCCAGGAACAGCCGAGTTCCCAGCTTGATACGCACTGATCGAACTCCGTCTTGAGGTTGTACGCCGAGCGTTCCGGATCGCTGGAACACCGGGTCGGGGCCGCTGACAACAGCGGCGATCGGCGCATCCGGTGCGGCGATTGAGCACTGTCCGTACCGATTCCGTCGCACATCGGGTATCGACGCTCGACGCCGAGGGCGTCGAGGCGCGGTGCAGGCTCGCGTGACCGAGTCAGCGCAGTGGCTGATGCGTCATGCGTCCGCGCCGTCCTGGATCACCCGGTGTCGGCTGGAATCACCGGGTGTATCGTGCAGCTCGGGGCAGACTTGACCCGTCATTCTCGCCAGCGCCGCGAACGGCAGCGGCCCACGGCCGCCCATGCCGGAGATCGGGGGTAAAGGATCGGCGCTTGCGACCGACCACCATTCAATGCGCGACCGCACGGCCTCCAGGGGAAACGCTTTTAATAGCGTTTCCTGTGTGGCACTTCGGATGTGCCGCCGAGGTCGACGATGTAAGTCGTTGACTTCGGGAGCAAAGCGGAAATCGCATTTTCGCTTTGCGACCCTGATGTATTCCATGGATGGACTACATCAGCGTTTCACCAGCCGCATCTTGGTCAACGGTCAAACTGACGTCGATCCGCGCTATCATGCGAGGCGTGCATGCCGTTGCCTCGCCCGGCCAGGTCGAACGTCCCCGGAGGAGTCGAATGCTCGAGAACGCGAATGCTCGAGAAGTCGATTGGATGAGCAGCCGGCCGGTCCGTGTGATGCTGGTCGACGACAACGAAGCCGACAACTATCTGGCCCGATTGATCATCGAGGAATCCGGACTGGCCGATGTGGTCCTGACCTTCGAGGACGCGGCGCTCGCCATCTCGCACCTGTCCGCGCCGGACTCGCACTGCGTCGACCTCATCCTGCTCGATATACGCATGCCACGCATGGACGGGTTCCAGTTCCTGGATGCCTATGAGCGACTGCCGATGGACCGACGTGCAAATGCGGTCGTGGTGATGCTGACCACGTCCTTGAACCCCATCGACATCGAGCGCGCCAGATGTTTCGACTGCGTCAGCGACTATCTAGAGAAGCCGCTCACCGAAGAGCAGTTCATCGAGCTGGTCCGATCGCATCTGCCGGGACCGCCCGACTGAACACGTGGCGGCGGCCCGGATCGCATGGCGAGTCGCGGCCCCATCGCCGGGACTGCGCGGCGTGAACGACCGGTCCGACTTCCCTATGCAAGCACCCTTCTCGCGCACCTTCCACGATCTCCTCGAAGAGCAGGCGGCGCGGCGTGGTGATCATCCGCTGGTGATAGCGCCGGCGTCTGCACCGGGCGCG
>JAGRHX010001320.1 GCA_020444775.1 Gammaproteobacteria bacterium | reverse complement strand
GCTTGACCCGGCCGCGAATGCGCTTTTCGACCTGCAGCAGGTCGATCTCCTCTTCGAGTCGCGCAACCAGCGTCTCCAGCCGGGCGCGGACGTCGGCGATCTCCAGTATCGCCTGCTTCTGCTCAATCTTGGCACCGATGTGCGCGGCGACCGTGTCAGCCAGGCGCCCGGGCTCGTCGATGTTCGAAAGGCTGGCCAGGATTTCTGGCGGCACCTTCTTGTTCAGTTTCACGTATTGCTCGAACTGCGCGAGCACCGATCGAACCAGGACCTCACCCTCACGCTCATCCAGCTCGTCCGACTCCAGCATCTCGACCTCGGCCGAGAACAGCTCGTCGGTTTCGATGAGACTGCCGATTCGCGCGCGCTGCCCTCCCTCGACGAGCACCTTGACCGTGCCGTCAGGCAGCTTCAGCAGCTGCAGGATGGTAGACACGGTTCCGATGTCGTAGATGTCAGCTTGCTTGGGGTCGTCTTCCGAGGCATCCCTCTGCGCCACCAGGAGCACGCGTTTGTCGCTGCTCATGCCGCGTTCCAGCGCGTTGATGGATCGCTCCCTGCCTACGAACAAAGGGATCACCATGTGTGGGTAGACCACCACATCGCGCAGAGGCAAAACTGGAATCATAGTCATCGTGTCACCACTGAGAGCCGAATGACGCAGCCCGAAGGTATCAGACTACCTGACGACCGTTATAGTCGTCTCAAGTGTGAATGCGCTTGAGCTGCAGAGGCTGGGACGGTCAAGCCCGGCCACGGAGCGTGACCACAGACCCACAAATCACAGCCGAACGCGCGCCTCGACGAAGCAAACATACATCTCGCGCGCCCTGCCCGGTGCACCGCGCCTCGGCAGGATAGCGCCGCGGACAGAGACGCTCGAGCAGGTTCGGCGCGCGTTGCGACTCAGCAACCTCGGCTTCATACCGTCACCTACGGTAAACGGATCGCCGTACGCTGGCCACTCTGGGCTGTCGAGATGTTCCGTCACGCAAAGCCGGGGGAATCCTCGCCACCAGCCAGCTGCACCGCGCTTGCCCCGACTTCAGGCTCATTCTATCCGCTTGGGCCTGGGCGCGCTCCAAAGCACCAGATGTTGTGGCGCGATGCTCGAATTCAAGGAGGAACAGGGTGATGCCATGGCAATGCACGTCGTCCGTCATGCGACCTGCGGATGCGAGCCGGCCGGTCCATCACAACGAACGACGAGGGACCGCGTGAATTACGCAGCCGCTTGGACAGACGAATGCGAACAAGCCGATCGCGACCTGCCCGGCACAGGCCTCATGCTTCGACTCGAGACCGTGGCTTGGAGCTGGCCCCGGAAACGCACACGGGCCGAAACCGACAAGGCCCGCCCCGAGATGGAAGCGCGCCAGGGCGCGCAACGATGGGATGACCTACCGGTCAGTCCGGTACGACACGCTGCTGACGTTCTCCATCATAGATGGTAAGCGGCTCGGACTCGCCCTCGATGACGGTCCGGTCGAGTACGATCTTGGTCACCCCTTCGAGAGATGGAAGCTCGTACATCGTATCCAGCAACACGTTCTCCAGAATCGAGCGCAGCCCTCGCGCCCCGGTCTTACGCTCCATGGCCCGTCGAGCCACGGCGATGAGCGCGTCGTCGCGAAACTCGATCTCGCAGTTCTCCATGTCAAACAGGCGCTTGTACTGCTTGACGAGGGCATTCTTAGGCTCGGTGAGAATCTTGACGAGCTGTTTCTCGTCGAGTTCGTCGAGGGTCGCGATGATCGGCAGGCGGCCGACGAACTCAGGAATCAGGCCGTAGTGAACCAGATCCTCGGGTTCGACGTCGCGCAGGACCTCGCCGACCTTCTTGCTGTCGTCCAAGCCCTTGACCTCGGCACCGAAACCAATGCCGGCCTTGTTCGACGAGCGGCGCTCGATGATCTTGCTCAGTCCGTCGAATGCGCCACCACAGATGAACAGGATGTTCGAGGTGTCGATCTGGAGGAACTCCTGGTGCGGATGTTTGCGTCCACCCTGCG
>JAGRHX010001319.1 GCA_020444775.1 Gammaproteobacteria bacterium | reverse complement strand
CCATCGACAGTCATGTGAAGAACCTGCGCCGCAAGATCCAGTCGGTGGATCCGGACTGCGACTGCATAAGCTCTGTATATGGCGTGGGTTATCGGCTCGATAATCCGGATTCAGCCTGTCGCCCGTGACCGGCATGGTGCCGATGCCTCCTCGGCAGGACCGCAGTACCACCGCGTTGACTTATGACCCAAGACAGCTGGTCGGCGACCAGGCCTTATGGGCTGCCACCAGGCCTTTGAATCGCCTGTACGCTCATGGCACCTCGATCGCGCCGATATCGGCGGGCGAGTTTGAGGGTCGCGCGCGGCCGAGCTGGTCGACGCGCAGTGGCGTGACGGTCAGTCGCGGCCGCGTGCTGATCGTCACGTTGATACCCGGATTCTCGTTGAGGTAGCCGGTCGAAAAGAGCCCGCGCCATGCCGCATCCCCGAGCAACTCTGGCCCCAGGCCCGGAATCGATGCGGCGGCGAGCGCGATGTCGAGCCGGTGCCAGAACTCGATATACGGATGGTTCCTGAGTTCCTGCGGCCATGTCTGGGCCGGGCCAAAGAACCGGGTGGCGGCGAGCGTCAGGATCGGAGCACCCGAGGCATCGGTGTAGGGCTGCGCACCAGGTGTCGCGGAATCCGTATCGACTGACTGCAGGAACGCTTCGAAATCGGCCTGGAATGCGGCGGCAAAGCCGGGCAGCGTGTAGCGATTCTCCAGCCGGCTGAGCACGATCTCAAGGAAGTCGTCCTCGGCACCGGCGGTGACGGAGTATTCGCCGAGTGTCTCTTCGATCTGCCGGGCCGATGTCGGGACCTGCCAGAGGGCGCTGCCCTGTGGTGCGTAATGCAGCACTGCCGGCTCTCCCGAGTCGGTGCCAACCGAAACGATCGTGTTTGAACGGGCGATCCCGCCAGTCATGTCGATGACGTCTGCCATAGCGACACCGGCGGCGTCACCAGTCTGGGGGTAGTGCTTGCGGCTCAGCGACGCCCAACCGGGCTCGCCGACCGGAACGAGGATCTGGCTGAAATCGAGTACACCGATACGGTTGTAGCCCGCACTGCGGAAGTAGAACAGCGACCCGGTGTAGATATCCTGCGCGTAGCGGCTCCCACCGACTTCCTGCACCGTGTTTCCCGCGACGATCGAGTCGCCGATGATCAGGTCCTCGGTGGCGTGTGCATTGCCGACCGTCGCTGCGATACCGCCCGCGAGATTGCGCCGTCCCAGGCTGTCCGTGCGGGGCACACCACGGACTTCATTCTCGACGATCGTGCAGTTCTGGATCTCAAGGTAACCGTTCGACATGTAGACGCCGCCGCCGCGCCAGTAGCCCATCGCCAGCAGGAATCCGGGCAGCCCCGGTGCAGGCTCGGCGAGATTTCTCGCGATGGTGCTGTTGGTCAGCTCCAGACTGTTTTGGTTGCCGATGCTGCCGCCGTCCGAATACACGCCGGCCCCGTATGTGAACAGGCCGCTGATGCGGTTGCCGCTGATCGTGGACTGGTCGATCGTTGATGTCGTCCCGGCGTGCCCGGCACCGCCGACGGAATAGACGCCGCCACCTGCGGCACCGCCGCCCAGCACCGAGTTGCCGCTGACAACGCAACCCTGCATCTCCACAAGGTCCGCATAGACTGCGCCGCCGAACGCACCGCGATCCCGCGACGAGTCGAAATCACCGCGGACATGGTTGTCGTAAAGCGTGCAGTTCACGAGCCGGGCTGTGCCCCAGACAGCCAGCGCGCCACCGCGAGCCAGCGTCCATGGCTGGGGGTATGGAGACGTGACCGAGATCGCCTCGGCGACGCTGCTGCCTCCGGTGACCGAGACGTTCG
>JAGRHX010001318.1 GCA_020444775.1 Gammaproteobacteria bacterium | reverse complement strand
GGATCGGCGCCCGGCGTGGTGAAGCGCCTGTCGAATGGCCTGTTGCTGGCGCCAGCCAGCGCCAGGAATGGCCGCCACCGCTACCATCGCGCGCCGGTCGTCGGCGACAAGCGACGCCCGACGGGCCCGAGGCCTGCCGCGGAGCGGGCTCTGGATGACGACTCGACCCGCTCGACTACTGGTGGCACGGTCATTGCTCACCTAATCTCGAGTCATCGTGCCGGTGTCGATCCAGCGACTGCATGACAGGTTTCGTCAGCAGAGCCGGGCCGCTGGTCTGGCATCCGCAAGCCGAGCACCGGACACGTGCGATGACGGACCCGGTGAGATTCAAGGCGGCAACGCCTCGCGGCCATCATCCGGGCCGTCTCATCTGAGCGATTTCAGGTTCTGGAGGAAGTCAAACCAATGCATCGTTCGCAATCGGGATTCACCTTGGTCGAGATAGCCATCGTGCTGGTCATCATCGGCTTGTTGTTGGGCGGCATCCTGAAGGGACAGGAGCTCATCAACTCCGCGCGGGTGCGCAACCTGGCCGATACCACGACCGGCATCCAGGCTGCGTACTATGGCTTCATCGACCGCTACCGCCGTGTGCCCGGCGACTGGAAGGCAGATGCGGCGACCAAGGCCATCGGCACCACCATCACCGGTGGCGGCAACGACAACGGCCGACTCGACGATGCCGCCGGCGTCTTCGCCGAGAACAACGGCATGTGGGAACAGCTCGCCAAGGCCGGATTCATCCAGGGCAACTTCAACGGCACCGCCGACGAGCCGTCGACCAACAACGATCTGTCGCCGCTGAACGCTTATAACAACGTCATCGTCATGGGCCGCACGGACGACTATCTGAATGCCTCCTCGGTGCGTTTGTACTCGGTGTTCGGTCGTGGTGTCCCGGTCAACGTGATGCGCGAGCTGGACGTGAAGCTCGACGACGGCAAGCCCGCCGAAGGCGACGTGCGCGCGACCAAGCAGGCCGCGGACGTGACCTACTTCGCCGGCACCAACAAGTGGGGCGGCGCCGGTAGCAATTGCACCGTGGACGACAGCGGCAAGCAGATCTGGGACGTGCAGAACGATGCCCAGGACTGCAACGCCGTCTATCTGTACTGATGCCCACGCCTGCTGTTCAGCGTTGCCGAACATGCAGGGCCGGCCTCAATCCGTCGCCGTGAGCCGGGACCGCGTGGATCGTCAGATCCGCCGGTCCGGCCTCGGTTTCACGCCGTGAACATCAACGCCGCCGCGGCGCCGGCGGTGCAGAGCGTGCCAGCGCTCAGCTTCGAAGGGCTATGCAAGTCCTACGGCGCTACACGGGTGCTCGACCGGCTCAGCTTCCAGGTCGAGCGTGGCGAGGCATTCGCCCTGGTCGGCGCGAACGGCGCGGGTAAGACCACCTGTATCCGTGCACTGCTCGATTTCACCGCGCTCGATGCCGGCGAGATCCGGGTGTTCGGCCAACCTCACGCCCATGCCTCGGCGCGTGCCCGCCTGGCGTTCCTGCCCGAGCGATTCAATCCTCCGCACTATCTGCGTGGTCTGGAATTCATCCGCTACGTGTTGACCCTGCACGGCTCGGCGTTCGACCGTGGCAAGGCCGTGGAGATGGCCACCCGCCTGGATCTCGACCCCGAGGCACTGGGCCGTCCGCTGCGCGGCTACTCCAAGGGCATGGCGCAGAAGATCGGGCTGTCCGCTTGCTTGTTGTGCGACAGCGATCTGCTGGTCCTCGACGAGCCGATGAGTGGATTGGATCCAAAGGCCAGGCTGCTGGTGAAGGCAGAGCTGAAGCGCGTGCTCGCGGCCGGTCGCAGCCTGTTCTTCAGCACCCATCTGCTCGCCGACGTCGAAGAGCTCTGCGATCGGGTGGGCGTCATTCACGCCGGTCACATGCACTACCTGGGCGCGCCCGCGGCACTGCGGTCACGCTATGCCACCGAGCAGGGCCAGCTGCCCAGCCTGGAAGAGGCCTACCTGCGCTGCCTCGCGCCGCCAATGCATCCATCAGCGCGGGGCGTCGACGCCTGAGCCAGGTAGGGCCCGGGCCGCGGTTCCGGGCCCGAAGCGCGCCTCGGGGGCGGCGTGTGTGGTCGTCGGGCGCGCGCAAAGCGCTTGAGTGCGCGTGGCTTTCGGGGTTAACGTCTACGCACTTTTCCCGCGCTCGTCTCGATGCGCAAGCCTCAGCCACCGGTCGTGGTCTCGCCGAGCCGGCCATGCCCGCGGCATGCCGACTCCGGTATCGTGAGTGGCCTCATCCAATGCCGTGAAGACGGCGTCTACCGCGAGCGTCAGTCGGACGCGAGCCGATGGAATCATCGATACTGCGATTCATCTGGGCGCACAGTCGTCGTGATCAGCTGCTGCTCGTGCTGTTCACGGTGGCTGGGTTCCCGTTCCTGTATCTGTCCCTCGAGCTGCCGAAGATCATCATCAACGAGGCGATCGGCGGCGCCAACTTCCCGGTCACACTGTTCGGTCACGACCTCGGCCAGCTGCAGTATCTGTTCGCGCTGAGCGGCGCGTTCCTCGCCACCGTGCTGTTCAACGGCGGCTTCAAGTATTTCGTCAACGTGTATCGGGGCGTGGTCGGCGAGCGCATGCTGAGGCGGCTGCGATTCGTCCTGTATCGCAACGTCCTGCGCTTTCCGATGCCGCAGTTCCGCAAGCTCTCGCAGGGCGAGATAGTCTCGATGATCTCGGCCGAGACCGAGCCCCTGGGCGGCTACATCGGTGATGCCATTGCGCTGCCCGCCTTCCAGGGCGGGACCTTGCTGATCATCTTGATCTTCATGTTCGTGCAGGACCCGTTGCTGGGTCTGGCCGCCATCTCCCTGTACCCGTTACAGACCTGGTTGATACCCAAGCTCCAGCGCCAAGTGAATCTGCTCAAGAAGGAGCGGGTCAAGGAGGTGCGGCGACTGTCGGAGCACATCGGCGAATCGGTGACCGGCATCCGTGAGATTCATGCCAACGGTGCCTCCCGGTTCGAGCTGGCTCGTTTCTCCGACCAGGTCGGTGTGATCTTCGAGATCCGCTACCAGATCTTCCGTAAGAAGTTCTTCATCAAGTTCCTCAA
>JAGRHX010001317.1 GCA_020444775.1 Gammaproteobacteria bacterium | reverse complement strand
GGACTCCGCTCGCGGCGACCAGACCTGGCTCGTTGCGCAGGTTCTTGCAGGCCAGGGTGTGCCTGGACCAGGTGCCGGTCGCGGGATCGAACGCGAACAGCTCGTTTGCAGGATAGCGGGTGCCATAGGTGTCACCGCCATGCACGAACAGACGCTCGCGCCAGGCGAACATCGCGCAACCCGCGCGGCTTGCAGGCCCCTCGCCACGGGTCCATAGCCGTTCCCAGCATAGCGTCTGTAGATCCAGACGCCACAGATCGGGTTCGCAGGTGCGCTGGAAGAATGCCGAGACGCAGGTTCCCGGGTTGCTGGCCAGCGCGCGGTACGCCGCCTCGCTGTCGGCCTCCAACAAGCCGCCAAAGACGTAGAGATGCTCGTCGAGGACCGCGACCGCCGCGAGGCCGCGTGGTTCTGGCGCATCCCCAGTCGGTCGCAACTGCATGTGCATGCGTAACGGTGTAACGCTCACTGCTACCCCCCGGAACACTGTGTACGGCTCGGGGCAATGTTCGACCACGGCGGCCTCGACTGAAGTATCGAGTGCTGGATTGATCGTCGTGTGCGCGTACACACCGTGTATGTCCTGCGTCGCGCTGGCTTGCGCTGCCGGCGGGCGCCCGCGACACTCGCGTCATGATGAAATCCGACCACGCTGTTCCACGGGGCCGGGACTGACATGAATCGGCCCCGAATCGCAATGGTGCTCAACACGATGGGCCTCGGAGGGGTGCCGCAGGTCGCCTGTGAACTGATCCGTCACCTGCCGCGTGATGCCTTCGACATCCGGCTCGGCGTGCTCAAGGGAGCGAGTGATAGGAGCACGGCGCGGGACCTGCGCGAAACGCGCTTCACGACGCTCGGGGTGCCGGTGACCTATGCGACGGCCGGGAGCGGCAAGTTCGATGCGGTGCCAGAGCTCGCTCGCTGGCTCAGCGCCGAGCGAATCGACATCCTGCACAGCCACTCCTATCGGCCCAACGTCTACGCGCGACTCGCGGGTGCGCTCGCCAGGGGCTCCGGCGTGGTACCGCGAATTGTCGCCCACTACCACAACCAGTACGACGACAAGTGGGATCGCGACCCGGTGATGCTCGGCTTCGAGCAGCAGCTCGCGAGGCTGACGGACGCCATGCTCGCGGTGTCCGGCAGCGTGCGCGATCACGTGGCGGCGCGACTCGCGCTCGCGCCGGAGCGCATCGAGGTGGTGCGTAACGGGGTAACCGGAGCGGCGTTCGCGGGCGGGGATCGCGCGGCGGGTCGGGCGATGCTCGGGATTGTGGGCGCGGGGCCGGTGCTCGGGCTCATCGGGCGAGTGTGCGAGCAGAAGGGCCAGGACACCTTCGTCCGTGCCGCGCTCGAGGTTGCACCCATGGATCCCGAAGCGACCTTTGTGATGATCGGCGATATCGAGAGCAAGCGGCTGCATCAGCGGCTGGTCGCGGATATCGAGGCGGCAGGGCTGGCGGATCGGGTGCGGTTCACGGGGCATCAATCGGACATGGCGGCGGCGTATGCAGCGCTCGATGTCGTGGTGGCGCCGTCGCGCTGGGAAGGTTTCGGCCTGATGCTGGTCGAGGCGATGGCGGCAGGCCGCCCGATCGTCGCAACCGCGGTCGGCGCTATTCCCGAGGTGGTGGGCGGTGACGGAGCGGCGATGCTGGTGCACCCCGACGACCCGACCGAGCTCGCTGCCGCCATGGCCGAGCTCATGCGCGATCCCGGACGGCGTGATGCGATGAGCCTGGCCGGTCGGCGCCGGCAAGCCGACTTCTCCTGGAAAGCCGCGGCGGCGACGGTGGCGTCGATCTACGAACGCTTGCTGGCTGGCCGTTACCCGACGGAGCCTGGACGGGGCGGCTGATGCGGCTGATACTCATCCGTCACGCCGAGACCGACGGCAACAAGACGCACTATGTCGGGCGTGAGGATCTGCCGTTGAACGCGACGGGCCGCGCGCAAGCCGAAGCGCTGGCGCGGGCGCTGGCCCGGGACGGAATCGACCGCGTGCTCTCGAGTCCGCTGCAGCGAGCACGGGCTACGGCCGCGCCGCTGGCGGCGATGCACGCACTGGCCGTCGAGGTGCGCGCGGGACTTGTAGAGATCGATTACGGCGAGCTGCAGGGGCTGGCCAAGGGCGCGCGCCCGTTCAAGCTGCGAAAGGCCTTTCTGACAACGCCCATGCCGGGCGGCGAAAGTCTCGCCGACGTGTGGCGGCGACTCACACCGATTGCCGAGGAGTTGAAGGCCCTGGTCGCCGCCGGCACGGTGCCGGCGGTCGTCGGGCACTACTGGTCGAACCGGATGCTGTTCGCGATGCTCGGCGGCGGCGATCTGGAGAGTGCGCTCGGGAAGGGCGGGGTGAAGCCCGCCAACGCCTCGGCATACGCGGTCGAATTCGCGGTCCTTAGCGGACAACCGATTGCCGTTGCAAGCAAGCTGCTGCACGCACCTGCCGGCGCCAGGCGGCGCAACAGCGCCACGGACCAGAAAGCCACAGGCTCCTAGAACGGCACCGCTCGTTCGTCGGGCAGGTAGAAGCCGGTGCGCTTGAGATGGCGCGGCATGTCGGCCGGGAACGGTGTACGGCGGTGCATGACCGAGGTGTTGTCCCACATCAGCACGTCGCCTTCCTGCCATCTGTGCCGATAGACGTGCGCTGGCTGCGCCGCGTGGGCGGTCAGCTCCTCGAGCAAGGCAAGAGAATCTGACTCCGACAGATCACCGATCGACTTCATGTGCAGCGGGCTCAGATAGAGCGCCTTGCGGCCCAGATACGGGTGGGTGCGTACGATGGGGTGCGTGCAGTCGGGGATCCGGGCCCGCTCCTCTTCGGTGAGTGGCGTCTCGCGAATCTTCGGTCGCGGCTCGGCGGAATACACCGCGGTCTGGCCCTCCACCTGCGCGCGTAGCCGCTGTGGCAGATCGGCGTAGGCACCGGCCAGATCGGCAATCAGCGTCTCACCGCCCTGCGTCGGCGCCACCACGCCAAACAGCAGGGTGCCGAACACCGGCTGGGGCGTGTAGGACTGATCCGTGTGCCAGTCGAGCTCGTGCAGCGTCTTGCGCTGTGCATCGGGCAGATTGGAGAGCTCCATCACTTCCGGGCGCTGCTTGGACAGCAGTGAGGTCTGCGCATGTACGAACAGCCGTCCGAATCGGCCGGCGAAGCTGACCAATGCAGGATCGTCCAGCCGCTGGTCGGGAAACACCGCGACGCGGTGCTCCATCCACAGCGAGCGGACTTCCGCGAAGGTGCGGTCGTCTAGCGGCCGCGAGAGATCGACGCCTTCGATGCGAACGCCAAACGTGTCCGTGAGCGGTGTTGTGTGCATGATCGGCAGCTCTCCCGCAGCTGTGCGGCATCTTGCCAGGGTAGCGGTGGAGCGTGACCCACAGCACGCTGTCCCGCCGCCATCGCTCCGCGCATGGTGGATCGGCG
>JAGRHX010001316.1 GCA_020444775.1 Gammaproteobacteria bacterium | reverse complement strand
GGTGGTCGCCTATGCGCTGGCTGGCAATCTGAACGTGGATCTACAAAGCGAGCCGCTCGGCGTTGATGCCAGCGGCGAGCCGGTCATGCTGCGGGATCTCTGGCCGGACGCGGACAGCGTCGACGAGATCGTGCAGCGTTACGTGACCCGTGAGGCCTTCGAGCGGAGCTACGCGGGGATCAACGACGGCAGCCCGGAATGGGCTGCACTGAGTGTCGGAAGTGGTGTCACATTCGACTGGGATGCGGACAGCACCTATCTGCGCAGGCCACCTTATTTCGAGCAGATGCGCACCACGCCGGAGCCACCCACCGACATCACGGGGGCGCGGGTGCTGGTGATGGCCGGCGATTCGGTCACTACCGATCACATCTCGCCGGTCAGCGTCATCGGCACCGAGACCCCGGCCGGGCGCTACCTGAGAGAAAAGGGCGTCGCCCCGCGCGACTTCAACAACTACATGACGCGACGTGCCAATCACGAGGTGATGATCCGCGGCACCTTCGCCAACATCCGATTTCGCAACGAGCTGGTGCCGGGCACCGAGGGCGGTGTCACCCGGCACATGCCATCCGGTGAGCAGATGACGGTGTTCGACGCCGCCAGCCGCTACGCCACGGAGCAAGTCCCGCTGGTGGTGGTCGCCGGCAAGGCCTACGGCACCGGCTCCTCTCGCGACTGGGCCGCCAAGGGCACAGCCCTGCTTGGCGTGCGCGCGGTGCTCGCCGAGAGCCTGGAACGCATCCATCGCTCCAATCTGGTCGGCATGGGCGTGCTGCCCTTACAGTTCGAACCTGGGGTGACGCGCAAGACGCTCGGGCTGGACGGCAGCGAACGCTTCGACATCCTGGGCATCAACCAGGGGCTGAAGCCGGGCATGAAGCTGCGCTGCCGGATTGAGCGTGAGAATGGTGAGAACGAGACGATCGAGGTGCTGTGTCGGCTGGATACCGCCCTGGAGGTCGACTATTACCTGCAAGGCGGAATGCTGCACCTGGCCCTGCGGCGCGCGCTGGCCGGAGACTGAGTCTGGGGCGCAGCAGCCAAGACACGGGAATGCCGATATACCGCCAGACGTTGCGGCGTAGAGCGTACGCCGGTGCCTCGAGCACCGACGTACGCGGCGACGATCCTGGCCGGTGTTATTCGGGCAGGGTGCTGCTGTAGGCCGGCAGCTTCATCATGCGCTCGACCAGGGCATCGAGCTTCGGCGCATTCACGGCGGCCTTGATCTTGGGCGTGGCCTTGCCGACGAACTGCCAGCAGATTGCGGTGGTCACGTCGGCCTGGCTCATCTTGCCGCCCACGAACCAATCACCCTGGAGCTGGCTCTCCAGATACTCGAAGCCGCCGCGCGACTGCTCGGCGCAGCGATCCACCCAGGGCTGGTGACGCTTGTCCTCGGGGCGGAAACGGATCTCGTAGGCGGTGGCAATCGCCTTCTCCACCGCGCCCAACGCAACCGAGGTCAGCCGCATCACCGCGGTGCGGTCCGCGCCGTCGGCCGGCGTGAGGGCGCGCGCTGCTCCGACCTTCCGATCCAGATAGTCGATGATCGCGGCACTGTCGATCAGCACCTCGCCGTCATCGAGGATCAGCGCCGGCACGCGTCCCACCGGATTGCTCTTGCGAAGAGTCGGCGCGTCGTCGCCGGTGTGCTGCAACGGCAGGCTCTCGAACGGGATCCCGTACAGATTGAGCGTGGCGGCGGTACGACGCACAAAGGGGGAAAGATAGCGGCCGATCAGTTGCATGGTGCCGTCTCCTGTTCAGTGGGGTGGTTCGCCGGGGGGTAGACGTCTCGGTCATGACCCAAGCACGAGACAAGGGGTCATCCAGGGCATCCGACCCGCGCAGCATACTCGCTTGCGAGCTTTCGAGGACCCACGGCGCTCAACCATGAACCGCGCGCCAACACCGACGACAGCCGACACGGTGAGATGTGCAGCGATAGAATGCGCATTCCAACCAGCAAAGGAGAGACGGCAATGAACAGGCTCGACGGCAAGGTCGCGCTGATCTCGGGCGCGGCACGTGGCATCGGCGCCGCGACAGCCACGCGTATGGCTGAGGCCGGCGCGCGCATCATGATCGGCGACATCCTCGAGGAGCGCGCGCAGGAGACACTGGCGGCCATACGCGGTGCCGGTGGCGAGGTCGAGTTCATCAAGCTGGACGTGACCCGCGAAGCCGATTGGCAGGCCGCGGTCGAGGCGACGGTCAAGCGCTTCGGCGAGCTCTCGGTGCTGGTCAACAATGCCGGAGCCTTCAACGGCCGTGACATCGAGTCCTCGACCCTGGAGGACTGGAACCGGCTGTGCTCGGTCAACCTCACCGGGGTCTTTCTCGGCACCAAGCTGGCGGCCCCGGCGCTTCGTGAGGCCGCGCCGAGGTACACCCAGGGCAGCGCCATCGTCAACCTGGCTTCCATTGCCGGCCTGGTCGGCTCGCAGCTGGACCCGCTGTACTCGATGACCAAGGGTGGTGTCACCACCTTCACCAAGTCAGCTGCCCTGGAGTTCGCTCGCAAGGGTTATCGCATCCGGGTCAACTCGATCCATCCAGGTGTCATCGAGACCGACATGGGCGCCCAGACCTTCGTCGCCCGCGCCGCCAACATGAGCAGCAACGACGTCGAACAGGCGCGCAGCATCGCCCTGTCCACCCATCCGATCGGTCGATTGGGCACAGCCGACGACATCGCCAAGGGTATCGTGTTCCTCGCCTCGGAGGATTCCGGTTTCATGACCGGCGCGGGACTCGTGGTCGACGGCGGTCTGACCGCGCAATAACGCCCCACCCGCTGCCACGAGACCCACATCACACCGGGCACAGGTCACGGCTCGACACCGCCGGACCTGTGGTCGGGTCCGAGACGCTCTACCGCTATCACCCGCGAGGTCATGGCATGCCGCTCACCTTCGTCATCTTCGGCGCCTCCGGAGACCTCACCAGCCGCAAGCTGATCCCGGCGCTATTCAGGCTGCATAGCAACGGTCGGCTCCCGGAGCCCGTCTGGATGGTCGGTTGCTCACTCAGCGAGCTGAGCGACGACGAGTGGCGGGAACGGCTGCTGGACAGCACCCGGAAGTTCAGCGATGGCCCCATCGACGACGAGCAATGGCGGCGCTTCGCTCGTCAGATCGTCTACCAGCCCCTGGATATCGCCACCCCGGCTGACTTCGACCGGCTGTCCGAGCGGCTCAGCGCGCTCGAGCAGGGACAGACGAGCACCCGCATCTTCTACCTGGCCACGGCGCCATCGTTGTACGAACCGGCCGCGTTGGCCCTTGGCAGCTCCGGCCTCGGGCCGGGCGATCCGGACACCACTCGCCTGGTCATCGAGAAGCCGTTTGGTATCGACCAGAGCTCCGCCCGCAAGCTCAACGAGACCCTGCACAGCGTCTTTGCCGAGAAGCAGATCTATCGCATCGACCATTACCTGGGCAAGGAGACAGTGCAGAACCTGCTGGTGCTGCGCTTCGCCAACAGCATCTTCGAGCCGGTCTGGAACCGAAACTATATCGACCATGTACAGATCACGGTCGCGGAGGAGGTCAGCGTCGGCCA
>JAGRHX010001315.1 GCA_020444775.1 Gammaproteobacteria bacterium | reverse complement strand
TGAACCACACCAGGGCCCAGCGCCAGGTGGCGAACCAGCCGGACACCGCGCGCGGGTAGATCTTCTTGCGGATCTCGTAGAGCGAGATCTCCTGCACCACGCCTTTGCCCTTCGCGGCAACGGCGGCCGAAGCCGCCGTTGCCTGACTTTCCCCGGCCGTGGCCGGGGTCGCAGGGGTTGCCCCCGTCGGGTCAGCCATGACTACTTTCCACCCGCCGACAGGCTCCAGACATAGGCCGCCAAGACATGGGCCTTGCCTTCGCCGAGCAGGCCGCCGAATGCCGGCATACGATTCTGGAAGCCCTTGTTGATGGCCGAGGTCACCTGGGTGACACCGCCACCATGCAGCCAGATCTTGTCGGTGAGGTTCGGCGCGCCAAGGGCGGGATTGCCCTTGCCCTCGGGCCCGTGGCAGGCCGCGCAGGCGGCAAACTTGTCCTTGCCCGCCTGTGCCTTGAACGCATCATGGGCACCGCCTGAGAGCGAAATCACATAGTGAGCGACCTGATCGACCGCCTCCGGTGAACCGATCGCAGCGGCCATCGGCGGCATCACGCCCATGCGCCCGTTCAGGATCGTGTTCTGGATATGCGCCGGCGTGCCGTCACCCAGCCAGTCTTTGTCGGTCAGGTTGGGAAAGCCGGTGCTGCCACGCGCATCCGAACCGTGGCATTGGACGCAATAGGTCAGGTACAGACGCTCGCCCATGGCCACCACCTTCTGGTCGCCGGCCAGAGCCGCGATATCCTGCTTCTGATACTGCTCGAACAGCGGATCATATTTTTCACGCGCGGCCTGCATCTCGCGTTCGTACTGCCCGGCCTGCGACCAGGAGAGCTGACCACCGAACGAACCCAGGCCCGGATACAGCCAGAGATAGATCAGCGCGAATACGCAGGTGATCAAGAACAGATACAGCCACCAGCGCGGCAACGGGTTGTTCAGTTCGGCCAGATCGCCATCCCAGACGTGGCCGGTGGTGTCGACCGATCCGTCGGCCGTCCGCGGTGCCTTGCGCGAGGCGAGCGTCATCGCCACCCAGAAGCACCAGAGGATGGAGACGACCGTCACCGCCATGATGGCGACGCTCCAACCGTTAGACATGAAATCAGACATGATTTACTCCTGTTCGGTTCCCAGCCGGCTGGTCTTGGCCAGCCCGTCGTCGGCAAACGGCAGATTGGCGGCCTCTTCGAAGCGGCGTTTGCTCTTGGGCGAATAGGCCCAGTAGACGATGCCCACAAAGACGAGAAAGCAGAGCACCAGCAGGACGGTGCGCAGTTCGTTGACATCCATCATTGCACCTTCGAGACGGCGGTACCCAGCACCTGGAGATAGGCGATCAGGGCAGCGAGTTCGGTCTTACCTTCGAGATCCTTCGGCGCTGCCTCGATCTCGGCATCCGAGTACGGATGACCGACGAAGCGCAGCGTGCTCATCTTGGCCTGGATCGTGGCGGCATCGGCGGGAGACTTGGCGAGCCACGGATAGGCTGGCATGTTCGACTCGGGCACCAGATCGCGGGGATTGGTCAGGTGGATCCGATGCCATTCGTCGTTGTAGCGGCCGCCCACCCGGGCCAGATCCGGCCCGGTCCGTTTCGAGCCCCACTGGAACGGGTGGT
>JAGRHX010001314.1 GCA_020444775.1 Gammaproteobacteria bacterium | reverse complement strand
GGTCGGCGAGACCGAGTTCGTCAACGGCGTCGCGGCGATGAGCGAGTCCGGTCTGTACGGTAAGTGCAAGGTGGCGGCCGGCATCGTCGGCACCGTGGATCTCGACATCGGCGCGGCCGCCGGCGAGGTGCTGGACGCGCACATCCAGGCCGGTGGCGGACGATTCCGCGGCATCCGCTGCCAGGGCACCTACGATCCCAGCAGCGAGATCGCCAATGGCCGCGGGGTCAACGGCCCCGGGCGCTTCGCCGGCAAGGCCTTCAGGGAAGGCTTTGCCCAGCTCGCGCCACGGCAGATGAGCTTCGAGGCCTGGTGCTATCACCCCCAGATCCCTGACGTCACGGCGCTGGCCCGCGCCTTCCCCGACACCACCATCATCCTCGACCACTTCGGCGGGCCGTTGGGCATCGGTCCCTACGCTGGCAAGGCCGACGAGGTCTACACGGCCTGGCACAAGGACATCACCGAGCTCGCACGCTGCGAGAACGTGGTGGCCAAGCTCGGTGGTCTTGTCATGGAGCTGAACGGCTTCGGCTGGCACCAGCAGCCGCGTCCGCCGAGCAGCCAGGACCTGATGGAAGCGACTCGACGGTACTACGAGTACACCATCGAGTGCTTTGGCGCGGACCGCTGCATGTTCGAGTCGAACTTCCCGGTGGACATGGTGAGCTGCAGCTACAACGTGCTGTGGAACTCGTTCAAGCGGCTCACGGCCGACTACAGCGCCGACGAGAAGCGCAAGCTGTTCCACGACACCGCCACCCGAGTCTATCGCCTCGCCTGAGGATACGCTGACCGATCAGCGTATCCTCGAGGTCGCCGCCGGAGAATCTACAAGCCATGAAGATCAAGGACATCCGCACGCATCTGTTGTCGGTGCCGTTCAGCGACCCGCCGAAGACCGGCTTTTTGACCCTCGAGCACATCGACCTGCTGGTGGTCGAGGTCGAGACCAGCTCCGGGGTGGTCGGGGTCGGTCATCTGCATCCGCTCGCTGGCGGCATGCGTACGCTGCAGACGTGCATCCACGAGATGCTCGAGCCCTTGCTGATCGGTGAGGATGCGCGTGAGGTCCAGGCCCTGTGGAACAAGCAGTGGCAGGCCACCTATATCCAGGGGCGCATGGGCATCACGGTGATGGCGATGTCGGCGATCGACATCGCGCTGTGGGACGCGGTCGGCATCCACGAGGGCAAGCCGCTCTGGCAGCTCTGGGGCGGCAAACCCGACCCGCTGCCGGTGTATGGCTCGGGCTGCTTTCGCGGCCTCGGTCATGACGGCATGATCGAGAAGGCGCAGCGCTTCGTCGCCGCGGGCTTCCCCGCGATCAAGATGCAGGTCGCGCATCTGTTCACCCACGATGAGGACGTGGCCAACGTCCGCGACATGCGCGAGGCCCTCGGTGACGAGGTGCGGATCATGGTCGACGTCAACCAGGGCTGGACGGCGGACGAGGCGATCAAGGTTGGCAAGCAACTCGATGATTACGATCTCGCCTGGCTGGAAGAGCCGGTGGTCGCCGATGACTTCGACGGCTACCACCGCATCGCCGACGCGTTGAAGACCCCGGTGGTGGGGGGCGAGAACCACTTCTGCCACCACGACCTGCGGCCCTTCTTCGCCTCGCGGAAGATCCCGATCCTGCAGCCGGACATCATGCGTGGCGGCTACACCGAGCTGCGCGTCATCGCCGAGCACGCGCATCGCGCCGGACTCACCATCGCGCCGCACATGTTCCCGGAGCTGAGCTGCCATCTGGTCGCCGCCATCCCCAACCCATCCTGGCTCGAGTACATGGGCTGGTACGACCATCTCTGGGTGGAGCCGCTGCTGCCGAGCGGCGGGCTGATGACCCCACCGAACCGCCCCGGACACGGCATGAGCTTCAAGCCCGAGCTATTCAAGGACCATCCGTATCGGGGCTGAGCGGTCCAGACGCGGCCCCGGCGAATCGCGGCGACCGGTCAGTACGGCCGGTCGCCCTCGACGATGATCCGGTGCAGCAGACGGCCCTCGGCCGGGTCATAGTCGGCGTGCGCGCGGTGTAGCACCGCGCGATTGTCACAGACCAGCAGATCGCCAACCCGCCAGCGATGGGTGTAGACGATCTCGGGCTCGATGATGGTATCGAGCAGCGTCGACAGGAAGGCCTGGCTCTGTGCCGGGTCCATGCCGACGATGCGCTCGGTCTTGCCGTTGTGGAAATACAGGGCCTGCTGTCCGGTGCGCGGATGGGTGCGAACCAGTGGATGCACGCACGGCTGGTCGAAACGGGCCACGTCCGCCTCGCTCGCCGGGCGGCGGTTGAGATCCAGGCGATTGACGGTTTCGAGTCCTTCCACTCGCGCGCGCAAGTCCCGTCCCAGCCGCGCGTAGGCCATGCGCATGTTGGCGAAGCTGGTGTCGCCGCCTTGGGACGGCAAGCGCAAGGCGTACAACATCGTCGCCATCGGCGGGCACTCGCGATTGGTGTGGTCGGTATGCCAGCACTCGCTGCCGAACAGCATCGGCTTGCCCTCGGCATCCAGCTCGGCGCTACGGCTGCACAGCACCGAGATCTGCGGATGCCCCGGCATGTGGTGCTGCGAGTAGTGGGTGATCATGGGCGGGCCGAACAGCCGGGCGGCGTGCAAATAGGTCTGCGCCGCCGACAGCTCCTGCTCCGGGAAGACCAGCACCAGATGCTCGGCGAGCGCCTGCTGCAAGGCATCGCCGATCTCCGGCCCGAGCGCCGGATCCGAAAGATCCAGCCCAGTGACGCGCGCGCCGAAGGGGGTCAGCGCTTCGATATCCAGATTCATCACCGTGGCCTCCACCTCGCAACGCTACGCCAGCTC
>JAGRHX010000088.1 GCA_020444775.1 Gammaproteobacteria bacterium | reverse complement strand
GGCCGCCGGGCGCATCCATCTGGGCGTCACCGGCACCGACCTGGTGCGCGAGCGGCTGGGCCGCTGGCAGCAGCGGGTCGAGGAGCTGGCCGGCCTCGGTTTCGGCCAGGCCGACCTGGTGCTGGCGGTCGGCACCCGGCTGGGGCCGGCCGACACCACCAACGAGAACCCCGAGCTCATCGATCCGAGCCGTCAGACCTTGCTGCAGATCGATGTCGAGCCGAAGAACGCGAGCTGGTCCTTCCCTTGTGAGTGCGTGATGGTCGGCGATGCTGCACGGGTGCTGGCCCAGCTCGTCGAGGCGCTGCGCGCGCAGGGCGCTCCCGAGGCCACGGAGCTGCACAGCCGCCGGGCAGCCGTCGGCCGGGTGCGCGCCGAGCAGCACTTCTTCGATCACCCGGACTACGCCTCGGACGAGGTGCCGATCATGCCGCAGCGACTGTTCAAGGAGCTGCGCGAGAGCATCGCCGATGACGCCTTGCTGACCTGTGACGCGGGTGAGAACCGGCTGTTCATGACCCACTATTTTCAGACCAAGGCCGCCGGCACCCTGCTGATGCCCGGCATCGGCGCGATGGGCTACGCGGTGCCCGCGGCACTCGCCGGCAAGCTCGTCGACCCGGACCGACAGGTGCTTGCGGTGACCGGGGACGGCGGCTTCAGCATGGCCCTGAACGGTATGATGACGGCCCGTGACGAGAACATCCCCATCGTCGTCGTGGTGCTCAACAACAGCGCCCTGGGATGGGTCAAGCACGGCCAGGGCAACCGCCCCATCGCCAGCAGCTTCGCCGACATGAACTTCGCCGACATCGCCCGCTCGATCGGCTGCCATGGTATTCGAGTGGAGCAACCCGCAGCCATCGCACCGGCCCTGCGGGAGGCGCTGAGCAGCGGCCGGCCGACCGTGGTCGACGTGGTGACCTCGTTCAAGCCGTCGTTTCGAGATGTGACCTCGGCGCTGACACAATCCTGACGAGTCGGCGCATCGAACCGTCCAAAAGCAGGTCTCGCGACGACACTGGCCGTCGCGAGACGACACTCAACGCACGGCAGCCGCGGCCGTCGACGCGGTCGGCGGACACGACCCCCATCGCATTATCGATCCGTGTTGATCACTCCCCGACAAACCCTCTTCAATCCCATCGAGGCATGGCCAGGCAGGTAGCGACTCGAACACGCCGTGCCCACGGCATGCCACTTGTGCAGCGGCGGCCTATGCGTTCATAGTGTGGTGGCGCGGCACGTTCGGCGAAGCAAGCGTCGGGCCGCGCTTGTCCGGGCAGAGCCAATCGTCTCGTAACGACCAGCGTCGTTCCTCGAAATCTCTCCTGCCGACGCCGAACGAGGATGTTCGAATGGCGGCGACACCGGATCGTCGCTGGCGGTCCCGATGGACCCACGCACCCCTATCCAGTGCCCTGTCGAGCGCAATGCATGTCTGACGGCCCGATCTTCGAAGAGCTGGACTACCGAAACACCGAGCTGGGCGAGCTGGTCCTGAGACGACGCAGCGAGCCGCGCGTGCGCAATGAGATCGTCTACGAGGTCAAGCTCGGCGACGAGTTCTTGATGTCCAGCCTGTTCACCACTGGAGAGACCGCGCTCGCGGATCTCGGCCTCGCCGAGCTGCGCGCCGAACGTCTGGACGTGGTGGTCGGCGGCCTGGGGCTGGGCTACACCGCGGCCGCGGCGCTGCGGGATCGACGGGTCAGCTCCCTGCTGGTGATCGAGTATCTCTCACCGGTGGTGCAGTGGCATCGGCACGGCCTGCTACCGCTCGGTCGACAGCTGCTGGACGATGCCAGATGCAGGCTGATCAGCGGCGATTTCTTCGCCCTTGCGCGCAGCGAGGATGGCTTCGACCACGGCTCCCCGCAACGACGCTTCGACGCCATCCTGCTCGACATCGATCACTCCCCCAGACACTGGCTGAGCAACTCCAGCAACGGCTTCTACTCGCTGGGCGGACTGCGCGAGCTGCAACGCTCGCTGCGCGCCGGTGGCGTCTTCGCGATGTGGTCCAACGATCCGGTCGACGAGGACTTCCTCGGGCTGCTGCAGCTAGCGTTCGCCTCCGCTTCGGCGAGCCGGGTAGGCTTCGACAACCCCTACACCGGTGACCGCGCCGGCTGCACCATCTATCGCGCCTACGCCTCGGGCCGGGACTGAGCCACACGCCGTATCCGACGCTGTGCCCGCCACCACGACGGTGGCGTTCCTTGCCGTCCTTCCTTATCGAGTCGATGCGGGCTGGAGCCCGAAGACATGAACGCCGTCGAGCTGCAGCCAGAGATGACGTGCATCCAGACCGCACCAGGATCCGGGCGTTTCGAGCCGCGGCACGCGATACCAGGCGCTTCCCGCATCCAGACTCCAGGCCACGCCGTCTCTTCCGGTCAGGTAGAGCGTGTCACCGTCGTCCGACATGCACACCGAAAGGCCGGCTTCTCCATTGGTGCGTAGCGACTGCCAGCGCGCCTCGACCGGTCCCAGACGCAACAGACCCGAACGCTTGCGCAGCGCGGTGACCGCGCCTCGCGAGGTCTGCGTGTAGCCGATCCAGTCACCGTCCTGGTCGAGCTCGCGTGCCAGCCAGCGGCCGCCACCGTCCTTGCTCACCCAGAGTCGACCGGGCTCGTCCTCGGCCAGGAACAACAACACCGGCGGCGTGCCATGCGCGATCAATCGTCCGCCGGTGGCGGTCACCGCGTCCGGCAACCGTCGTTGCGGCGTGCCCGGCGTCGTCCCGGTCCGATCCGCATCCCCATCCGAGACCAGCTCGACCAGGCGACCACTCCCTAGCAAGGCGCTACACCCCGTGGAGGCTGCGGGGCACACCACATCGACCAGACCCTGATCGGTCGCAGGGTCATCTGCCGCGGGAGCGCCGTCGCCCCCATCCGGCTCGAGCCGTCGCCAGCGCTCGCCGCCGTCATCAGTCAGGTACACGAGCCGCGACTGCTGTGCGTACACCCACCACCGATCGCCGTCCGCCGAGCGCCGCAGACGCGGCGCGCCACCCGACCGGTCCAGTGCCAGCAGCCGACGTGGCGTGCCGTCCGCGGCCGGGACCCGCCACAAGCCATCGTCGAGCAGCACCAGCAGCGAGCCGCCAGCCTTCTCGAAGCGGATGTCGATGATTTCGCGCTCGGCGCTCAGCAGCTCGCTGGCAACCGGCAACCAGATGCGCCCACCGTCCACACTCAGCAAAGGCTGACGCCGCGAGTCCCATCCCAGCGCACGTGACGCGTCCAGGGGATGCACCTCCTCCAGCGCCGGCGCGTGCTGTCGAACCTGCCAGAGCCCGGCCTCGTTCGCGGGTCGCTGTCCACTCGACTGTTGCCCGCCATCGAGCGTGAGCAGCAAACCCGGCCGCGTCAGCCACGACAATCCTGCGGGGTTGTCGTATGCCATCGAGCGTAACCCCGCGTGCTGCGCCTCGTTCAACGGTCGGCCGCCGAGCACCGACAGCAGGCTGGTCCGATCAGGCCAGTCGCGCGTGCTCAGCGCACGCTCGCGCCGCACCTGGCCCGCGAACGCCATCTCGGACGGGCTCAGACCGACTTCCGGCCCGCAGCGGCCCGGCACGGAGGGGGGCCCGTCCCGTTCGACAAGCCGGCATACCGGTCCCCAACGCCCGGTCTGTTCATCGCGGCGATACAGCTGCGGCGTGGATGCCTCACCGCCCGCCACGACCAGTGTCTTGCGGTCATCGACCAGGGTCACACCGGGCAGGTCGCGAATGCAGACGCGCTGACCCTGCTCGTCGAGCACCTCCAGCACACGCCAGCTCGCCGCGAAGTCATCGCTGACCAGCAGCTTGCAGTCGGCAACCAGCGTCCCGCGACCGCTTTCGGGCGACAGATTCAAGGTGCCGGTGTCGGCCAGCCAGGGATTCGCGGCGGCCTTGCCCAGCGTCTCACGGCGCAGGTCCTCAACACGCAGCCGCTGCCAGGTACGTCCACCGTCACGGGTGATCTCGATCTGCTCGGCCGGATCACCGGTCCAGCCACGCTCGCCATCCACCGAGAACCGCACCTTCACACCCGGCGCACGCAAGCGCCGCAGCTGCTCCCAGCTCCGGCCACCGTCCTCGGTACGGTGCAGCGCGCCACGCTCCACCGCGAAGCCGCGCTGTCGGTCCAGGAACCAGACATCGTTGAACAACGCGTTGCGGTGCAGCAAGACCGCGCCCGCCGGCACATGCAGAGTCCGCTCCTCCCAGAGCACGACCTCAGTGGCCTCCACCGACTCAACGCTCGAGGCGACGCTCTGCCAGGGACTCGCGCCCATCTGTTGGAGAAAGCGACCGGTGCGATACAGCTCGGGGCCGAGATAGGCAAGGATCGGCAGGACCAGAAACACGGTCAGATGGCCGGCAAACGCCGAGCGGGTGCGTAAGCGCAGCCAGGCACCTCGCCGGGCATGGGCGAGCAGCATGGCCAGTAGCGAGATGTCGAAGAACAACAAGGTGATGTACAGCAACCCGTCGGCCACCAACAGCAAGGCTGCAATGGCAACGCCGAGGCCGGCCACCACCATCGGCATCCGCCAGCCGTGCAAAGGGGTGACGTGGGCGAGCAGCGCCGCGCCTACACCCGCGTGGCCAAGACCAACCAGCAGCTCCAGAGCGATGGCCAGCAGATAGGCGTACACGGCGCCCCGCAGCATGCTCATCAGGCCCTCACCCGCGATCGCGGTCCCGTCCGGCAACAGCAGTCTTTGCAGGCCGAGCAGCAGGCAGAGCAGAGCCAGCAGCGCGAAGGCCCGCATTGTCCAACGCTGCCCGGGGATGGCGTCGAAGACGGTCGCGGCACACGCCGATCGGGCCGCGAGCAGGAATGCACCGAGCGGCGCGCCGACACCGAGCGGGACCGGTCCACCCGGTTCGAGGATCCCGTAGAGCTGTAGCAGGGAGACGACGGTATTGCAGATGGTCGCCAGCAGAACCATGACCGCTAGTAACGGTGGGAGAACCCGTGGAAGATCGCGCTGACTGGCCAAGAGTCCTCACCATGTTCTTGGGTCGGCGCCGCGCCGCCCCCGCCACTCGATCCGTTGCCGGAACCTGTCGAGCTCGGGTCCGTGGCTCTGTTTCGCCCTGGGCCCCAGCTCGCCAGGCATTGAATCGTCGC
>JAGRHX010001313.1 GCA_020444775.1 Gammaproteobacteria bacterium | reverse complement strand
CCAGCGTATTGCCGGTGGAGGCGACCAGCACCAGCAGCCAGGGCGAGATGTCCGACTCCAGAAGAAGCGCGGCGAACAGCAGCTCGGATTGGAACGGCAGCACGGTCGCACTGCCGAAGGCGACGATGAACAGACCCGACAGGGCTGCGGCGGTGGCGCCGTTCACACCGCTGGCACGGCCATCGCCACAGCGCGGTGGCGGTCAATCCGAGCGAGCCAGCGCATGTTGCCGGGCAGCGTCCACGAAGCCTTCGAACAGACGGCGATGCAGACTGCGATAGACCAGGAACTCCGGGTGCCATTGGACGCCGATGCGAAACGCGGCACGCGGATCCTCGATGGATTGCACGACGCCGTACTCGTCTCGTCCGGTGATCGCGAGGCCCCCACCGAGCCGGTCGATGGCCTGTCGATGCAGGCTGTTGACGACGACCTGGTCGACGCCCATCAGTCGCGAGATGAACGTATCGGCGCGGAAATGGACCCGCTTGCGGGGTAGAGGCGTCCACATGCGTGGCACATCGGCATAGGCGTGATGCATGTCCTGATGCAGATTGCCACCGTAGAAGACGTTCAGCATCTGCGCGCCCCGGCAGACACCAAGTATCGGTGTGTTCGCATCGGTGTGATGCTCGAGCAGAGCCAGCTCCATCGCATCTCGTTGCGGGTCGATACGTGCATCCAGCGCCGGTGCGCCCTGATAGATCTCGGTGCCGATGTCGTCACCGCCACCGATGACCAGACCGTCGAAGGCTTCGATGTCGGCGGGACCGAGTGGCGCGACCAGCCGCACGGGTCGCGCGCCCTGCAGGCGTAGCGAGATCCAGTGAAACCACCACATGAATCGGCCGTTGCCACGTGAGCTGGTGACGCCGACGACCGGTCGGATCGTCATCCGATCAACAGCCATTCACTCGCCCTCAGAGCCCAGTTCTCGGGAATCATGCGCTGCTGATTGGCAAGAAATGCCGCGCCCATGCGATTCAGCAACTCACGCTGCTCCGCGAGACGTTCCACCAGACACCAACGGTTCCACTCCAGCACCAGGCCCCAGTCGGGCTGATCGATGTTCGCATCCGGCAGGCGGTAATGGAACGTCGGTCTGGGCTTGACCAGAGGATCGTCGACGTAACGTTGGACCTTGTGCGGATCGAGCCAGGCGAACAGTGGCAGTAGATCCAGCTCGCGGTTGCGGTCCGGACTTGCTATCAGGTAATCGGTGGTGAAGCGCTCGAGGTCCGGCCAGTAGTCCGGGTCCACCACCTCGACGACGTAGTCGCGGGGAAAGGGTTCCGCGAAGGCGAACAGCCTTCGGGTGAAATCGATGGACATGACCGCTCTCAGCCAGGCCGAAAGCAGCAGCTCGGCCTTGAACACCGCGATGACCCAGCTGTCATCGCCATCGGCGATCTCCGGGTTGAGATGCGCGCCAAAGCTGAAGATGGGATTGGATCGGGTGCCCGAGGCGCCCGCCTGGCACAAGCGTTGGACCAGGGACTCGAGTGATCTGAGCTCGGTTACCGGAATCGGCGGGCAGACGATCTCGCAAGGGATGAACAGTGAGCCCACATCGCCGAAGAACTCGCGCATGTCGTCGCGGAATCGATGCAGGAACTGCTCGAAAGCGCCGACCCCCTTCGCCTCGCCGTCCTCGCCCAGCGGCCGATGCACATACTGGTTGTCGAGCTCGCAGACGAAGTCCCCGAGCGCGCTGCCACGGATGTGGAAGCGGTGCGGGTCTTCCTGCTCGATCTGACCACCGTACACCGCTTGCACGTGCTGCGCTCCGGCTCGTGCCGAGATCGCGGCGAACTCCAGCTCCACGCCTACACGTCGTTCACCTTGTTCTCGATTCTGTAGCCGCGGCGGCAGCAGGAGCTTCGACTGTGGCGCACGATGCATGGCATCAATGCCTGGCTTCACGACGACCTGGATCACGTGGCGTGCGTGCCACGCGCGGCGAAGTGAGTCGCTCTGGTCTTCGAATCGGGCCTCTCCTATTTCGCGAGCCTGTGCGTCGACGCAATTACCTTGACATGGGATCACGCATCGGGCAAGCCGCCGCCCGGGCTCTCAGCGAGGACCAGCGGCCGAGTCCACCACGCTGTAGCGTTCGCGCATCAGCCGGTAGCTGTCCCGCGCCGCGAGTTGACGCTGTTGTAGCGTCCAGTCGTCTGCAAGACGTGTACGCATCGCCTCGAAGCTT
>JAGRHX010001312.1 GCA_020444775.1 Gammaproteobacteria bacterium | reverse complement strand
GACCGCATCGCCACGTGGCAACTTCACCCGCGTCTCTCCGTAGGGAGACGCGACCACCAGCTCCCCTCCCACGTAGCTGGTCGGCTCAGACAAGAACACTGTCACCGCAATATCGGTGCGGATGACCTCGTCGGCGCCCATCAGAGCATCGTCGACATGGGCACCGTAGTACATCCCGGGACCGTAGCGACTCAATAACGGTGGCGCGATGAAGCGCGGCAACGCGCTGACCTGGAACACCGGGTGCGCCTCCAGCGCACCCAGCACCCGGTCGATGACCGCCTCACGCGCATCGCTGCGAGACGCCTGCTCATTGCGCTTGACCCGTCGCGCGCGAAAACCCGCGGTGGTTGCGCCATCGGTGAAGTCTGCCTCGCCGACCAGCTCGTCCACTGAACGTAGCGCATCAGCGTCGAGCACGCCCCGCAACGTGCACAGCATCAGCCATCGCCCCTGGGAATCCAGATGCCATCGGACCGCCTGCAGGCGATGTCCACGTAGCGCTCCAACCTGCCGTCGATGAACAACACCTCCTCGTACTCCCGGCAGTAGCGAGTCTTGCCGGTCTGGAATGTACGCAGTGGCCGGACACTGCCGCTGTTGCCATTGCCGTCATTACGCCAGGTCAGACTCTGGCCACTGCGTACCCGCTCCAGTGCCTGATCCAACGCACGATTGGCAAGGGTCACGTCTCGATCCGACATCGACCGATACAAAGGCACCTCGGCGTCCACCCTGGCCAGCGTCGTGTTACCGACGCCTGCCGCGTATACGTTGCCAGCAACCAGCGCCGGACCGCACGCCGAGGCCAGCATGGTCACCACCCAGCGGCCCCGCAATCTGCTTTTCATCTCTCTCACCAGGCGACTCATCGGCTTGCCTCCGCACCCCAACCGGACTGAATCAAGGCGGCCTCCTCCTCGGCCGTAAGCTGTCGACCGACCGGCTCTACCGCACCGCTGACCATCGCTCGGCTGGTTGCGCCCCGTCCGCTCCGGGCTCGACTGTTGTCGTCGCTGCTGGAGCGTCCTCGCTCGCCAGCCGCCTGCAAACCGTCATCGGCGCCACGGCCACGGCCGCGGCCACGCTCACCCGCTGAGGTGCTGGCGTCGTCCGCGCCACGGCCGCGGCCACGCTCACCCGCTGAGGCGCTGGCGTCGTCCGCGCCACGGCCGCGGCCACGCTCACCCGCTGAGGTGCTGGCGTCGTCCGCGCCACGGCCGCGGCCACGTCCGCCAGCGGAGCCGCCGACATCGTCCGCACCGCGACCGCGACCTCGTTCGCCAACGGCACCGCCGACGTCATCCGCGCCGCGACCACGCTCTCCGGCCTCGCGACCGGCCGAACCGATGCCATCATCGGCGCCGCGACCACGGCCGCGACCGCCGCTGTCATCGTCGCTCTGCCCTCCTCGACCACGACCGCCACTGTCGTCACCGCTCTCGACACCACGGCCACCGCTGTCATCACCGCCACGTCCACGGCCACCGCTATCGTCGCCACTCTCGCCACCTCGACCGCCACCGTCGTCGCCGCTCTCGCCGCCTCTGCCGCCGCCGCCGT
>JAGRHX010001311.1 GCA_020444775.1 Gammaproteobacteria bacterium | reverse complement strand
GTTCGTCTGGACGCGCCGCTTCGAGAGCGAGGCGGAGCGGGAAGCGCTGTACAAGGCGGTCTACGAGAGCGACTTCTGGAAGAACGACATCGCGCCGCTGGTCCCGACCTTGATCGACCGTTCCAAGATCAAGGTCACCCGTATCGTGCCTACACCGAAATCGGTGGCGCAATGAGCCGCCCGACGACATATTGAGCCGGCTCGGCGGGCTGCCGCCAGGCGTCGATTCATCCGTCACCAGGGTCCGGGTGCGCTTCGTGCACCCGGACGGCCGCATCGAGGAACGGCTCGGCGTGGCCGGTGAGAGCGTGATGGAGTGCGCTGTGGACCACGAGGTCGAAGGCATCGTCGCTCAGTGCGGCGGCGCCGCCATCTGCGGCACCTGCCACTGCCACGTCATGCCGGCCTGGCGCGCGCGGCTCGAGCCACCGGACGAGGTCGAGTTGGAATTGCTCGGCTATCTCGAGGGCCACGATGCCGACAGCCGGCTGGCCTGTCAGATCGTGCTGAGCGCCGAGCTGGATGGTATCGAGGTGCGACTGCCGGACTGATCGCGCGAGCGTAGCGATGCTCGTCGGCAGCGCCGTACCCTGTTCAGCGCACGGTCAGTCGTGTGCTTCACGCAATCCGCGACCATCGCGGCTCAGCACCAGACTCAGCGCGCGGGCCGGATTCGGTGCGCCCTCGCTGTGACCGAGCACGACGATCTCTGACCGCACCTGCGCACCACTCACGTCCAGAATGCCAACCGTGCCGAGCCGGTAGGCCTTGTGATGCGGCAGGGTCGGGCTGCCCGGATTCATGAACAGCACCTCGTCGCGGAATTCCAGACGCTCGACGTGGGTGTCACCGGCAATCAGCACGTCGACCTGCTCGCCGGCCAGACCATCGGCGAGCAGCGCGGCCATGGGACGGCTCTCCGGGCGCAGCTGATGCACCAGCCCGATGCGCAGACCCTCGATCTCGAGGATGTGCCTATCCTGCATGTTCGGATGCTCGAACAAATCGTTGTTGCCCCGCGCGATCAGCGTCGGCGCGAACTGCTCGCACCACTCGACCACGCTCGGCGCGGTGACGTCGCCGCCGTGCAGGATGAGATCCACGTCCTGGAGCAGCTCGCCGAGCTGCGGGCCCAGCTCGTCCGGTCGGCGGATCAAGGAGGGAAGATGGGTATCGGAGATGATGCCTATGCGCATCCGGGAAATGTAAGCGCTGTAGCACCGGTGGTGCAATCAGCATCCGTCCCGGCGAGCATCGGCTGCAACCCGACGCGCGAGATCCGCGATCCCCCGTCACTTGCTACCATGTGCGCGATCCCGACCCGGTCCGCGCAGCCGCGCCGCCTCCGGACGTCCTGCGTGGCCGCGCACGTGGCGGCCACCACTGGTCGCCCGCTCGCGCCGGGTTCGAGGGTCCAACGACGTGGCCCGCGATCGGCGCACGGTCCTCACGGACCGGGCACCGGCAGATCGACCTTCGAGGTCGACGCCTCAGGTCGACACCACGTTCGCCCCACCAAGAAGGAGAGACACCATGGCCGACCGCAAGGCGGCCATCGTCGGGATCCACGAGTATCCGCTCCGGGTTGCACCCGGGGTCTCGGCGATGGAGATAAAGGTCGAATCGATCCGTAAGGCCCTGGAAGACGCCGGGCTGAGCTGGAAGGACGTCGACGCGATTTACGATGCACAGGACGGTGAGGCCGCCGGCGGTCTGCAGCTGTGCTCCTACCTGGGCCTGCGGCCCGACGTCATCGACACCACCTACGTCGGTGGCTCGTCGTACGAGTTCCAGGCCGCGCACGCCATGCGTGACATCGCCGCGGGCAAGTGCAAGGTCGCCGTGCTCAGCTACGGCTCGACCTCGGCCTCCAACAGGGTGGCGATCGGCACCGGCGATCGCGGTGGCAGCGCGGCGAACTGGAAGGCCAACATGGAGCGCATGTACGGCATGACGCTCATCGCGAACTACGCGATGGTCAAGCAGCGCCACATGCACCAGTACGGCACCACGATGGAGCAGCTGGCCGGCATCTCCGTTTCGACTCGCCACCACGCCATGCGCAACCCCGACGCGGTCAAGGCGATGACCGACCTCGAGTTCGTCGGCATCAACGAGATCACGGTCGAGGACGTGCTCGACTCGCGCCTGGTCGCGCACCCGCTGCACCTGCTCGAGTGCTGCATGATCAGCGACGGCGGCGGCGCGGTGGTCATCGCATCCCCCGAGGTCGCGCGCAACTGCAAGAAGCCGCCGGTTTGGATCATCGGCACCGGCGAGGCCACCAACTTCGTCGACAACGACGCTGACATCACGGTCAGCGCCGCGGCGCAGAGCGGTCCGGCCGCCTTCGGCGAGGCCGGCGTACGGCCCGACGAGATCGACGTCGCGATGATCTACGACTCCTTCACCATCACCGT
>JAGRHX010001310.1 GCA_020444775.1 Gammaproteobacteria bacterium | reverse complement strand
GACGGCGACACCATGACGCATGCCGCCTACGACGCGCTCGGCGGCGTCACCGGGGTCATGGCGACGCGTGGTGAGGCGGTGCTCGATGAGCTCGGCGCCGAGGCCGAGGACGCCTTTCGCAATCTGGTGCGTGGTCTGGTCAAGGTCGATGCCGGCGATCTGCCCGCCACCGGTCGTACGATCGAAGCGGGGCTCTATGCCGCTGAGAGTCCCGAGGGCCGTCTCATCGCCGCCCTGAGAGACGCCCATCTGCTGGTCTCGGATCGAGAGCGTCTGCGGCTTGCGCACGAGAGCCTCATCAGCGGTTGGGCACGGTTGAACGCGGTCATCAGCGACGAGCAGCAGCGCTTCTCCACACGCGAGCGTCTGGTCTCGCTGTGTCGTCATTGGCTGGATGTGCCGGAGGGCCAGCGGCGCGAGCGACGCCGCCGTCTGCTTCGCGGCCTGTCGCTGGAAGAGGGCCGGGATCTGCTCGAGCATTGGGGGCCGACCCTGCTCAGCGTGCCCCTGGCCGAGCTGCCGGCCTTCATCCGTCAGTCGCAGCGCGCGGCGCGGGTCCGTCGGCTGACTGGCCTGGCGCTCGCGAGTAGCGTATCCGTCGCCATCATGGCCGGCCTGCTGCTCGCGCTCTGGCTCGATGCCGAACGTGCGCGATCGGAGCGACTCGCGACCGTCCGGCTGGAGATCGCCCGCGCCGAGGCGGCGCTGCGCTCGTCCGACTGGCAGCGGGCGCTGGATGCGGCCCGTGCAGCGCTTGCCCTGGAGGACAGCTTCGCGACCCGTACGATGGCGCTCGCGGCCTTGACCGAGCATTCCTCGTCGCGGCTCCTCGATCGTCTGCCAAGGCCGGTGCAAAGCGCGCGTTTCGCGGCCGATGGCGATCTGTGGACGCTGACCGACCGGGGTACGTTCACCCGCTACACGAGCGTTGGGGCGGTCACGCGCCGGGTGCAGACGCCGTCGCCGGACTTCGTTCGCTATGTCGACTTCCAGCCGCTCCCAGACGGCGAGCTGATCGTGGTGCTCTCCGACGGTCGGGTCGGTCATGTGGCCTCGGTCACTATCGAAGAACAGGACGGCACTCACGCGCCAGACTGGTTGGCACCGAAAGCGGACTACTTCCTGTCCAACGCGAACCAGATCGCCTTCCACATGGCCCGCGACCGATTCCTGGTTGCGGTGGGTGATCTGGGCACTACGCCCGGGCTGTTGCTGAGCTGCACGCTCGGTCCGGACATCGCCTGTGCTCAGCACGCGCTCCCGTCCGGGATCAGGGCCGTCGCCTTCTCGACCGATGCTCGATGGCTGGCCGTCGCCGGTGATTCGCGGCTGAGCCTCGTCGATCCCAGCGCGCCCGACACAACCCCCATCTCACGCACGCTCGGGCCCGAGTCGGCCGGCACGCTGCTCAGTCTTGCCTGGTCGGCGAACGGCGCGACCCTGCTGGCCGGGACCAGCGAAGGACGAATCGTCTCGTTGGACACGACCGCGCCGGTCCTCGCCGAGGCCGCGCGCCATGCGCTCAGCGATGTGCCCGTACAGCAGCTCAGCGGCGCGCCCTCGGGTGCGCGGATCGCGGCCACCTGTGGGGACGCGTTCCTGTGCCTGCTGACGGTCGATGACCGACATCAGATCGCCAACGACACGCGTCTGTACCGGCTGCCGGCCGCGACGATCCAGCTGGCCTGGTCGAGCGAGGGGCAGCGTCTGGCATCGGTCCATGTCGGGCAGGATGGCGGCACGCTGGTCTGGACCATGACGCCGGACAACCCGGTGCTCGAGGTGCTGCATGCGCTACCCGCGCCGCTCACCGCGCTGGCCGTCGACCATCGACACGGTCGTGTTGCGGTCGGTGATGGCGACGGTCAGGTCTGGATCGCCACGCTCGACGATCGACAGGGATTGCCACGCCGGCTCGCGCTGGCGGCGGGCGAGATCGTGCATCTGGCCTTCAGCGCCGACGGCACCTTGGGGGTTGCGACTCGCGACGGCGAGCTTGCACGCGTGCCGATGGAGCCGGATGCCAGCATCGTCCGCGCGAGCATCGGGGAGAGTCCGCAGCGTGTCGCCTGGAGCGGCGATGGCAAGAAGCTGTTTGGCACCACGGCGAATGCCGTGCTGCGGCTCGATCCCGAAGGACGCCTGCAAGCCCTCGATGGTCTCGGTCTGGCGCCGGGACAGAGCGTCGGCGGGCTCACGGGCATGACCCCAGACGATGCGCTGATCTACAGCCTCAGCGACGGCAGCTTGATGCGTTGGGCGGCAGGCACCGCGGCGCCGCTGCTGCCCGCGGCCAGCAGCGCCGATCGTTTGTCCGCGCTCAGTCTCAGCTTGCACCCGAACGGTCGATGGCTGACGGCAACCCGCGCCGATGACGAGCTGCGGGTCTACGATCTCACCGCACAGGTCGCACCCTTGCGGCTGCCGTTGCCGTCGAAGGACACCAAGACCGTGGCCTTCTCGCCGTCTGGAGATCTGCTTGCCGCGCTGGGCTCGGATGATGGGCTGCATCTGTGGCGCTTCGATCCAGAGAACGGCCACGCCGAGCCCATTGCCAGCGTGCCCGCGGTGCCGTCGCTGCTGCAGACTTCGGCCGACGGCCTCAGGGCTCGGCAGGCCAGCTGGATCGCCTGGATCGATGACACCCATCTGGGCATCGCCACCCGAGGCGGCCGCATCCTCAGCCTGCTCATCGATCCCGAGCGCTGGCGGACACGCATCGAGGCGCTGCGCTCGAACAGACCCTGAGTCACGGGGTCTCGTCTTCGCTGCGACCGCTGCCGTCTCGGTCGTGCTCGTAGCGCCTCGACAGCGGAAACGCCGGCAGCCAGGCCTCGCGT
>JAGRHX010001309.1 GCA_020444775.1 Gammaproteobacteria bacterium | reverse complement strand
GAGCCCTTCGTCGGGCGCGCGGGCCGCTTGCTCAATGAGATGCTGAAGGCCATCGGTCTGTCCCGGGATGCGGTCTATATCGCCAACATCATCAAGTGCCGCCCACCTCGAAACCGCGACCCGGTCGCACCGGAGGTGGACGCCTGTGCCGACTATCTGCGCCGACAGATTGAGCTCGTGGACCCGGCGGTGATTCTTGCGGTCGGTCGGATATCGGCACAGAACCTGCTCCAGCAGGACACCCCGGTCGGCCGTCTGCGCAATCGGGACTTCACCCTGCCCGGCACCCACATACCGGTGGTGGTCACCTATCACCCGGCCTATCTGCTGCGCTCGCCGCTGCAGAAGCGCAAGGCCTGGGACGACTTGAAACGTTGTCGAGCGCTGCTCGACCGTGCCTCCTGATACGTCACGCAACAATTGGCCAGGCTTCCGGGTGTGCACCCGGACGTTCACATGAGTCGCGCGGCACGATGGCCATGGACCGTTGCGACCTGCTCGTGCATTGACAGATCGTGCATTGACAGCATGACCGCAGGCGGGGCTAACATCCCTCTCAGAGCCCTTCGACTTCGAATTCGAACTGGATTCAATCCGGGCGCTTTACGGTCTGGACGGTGGTCGACCGGGACTCGACGGACGGCAGTCCATGCTTCGTACCATCGCGGCTCACCCGACTCAGGTCACTCGACTCAGGTCACTCGACTCAGACAGGGCGTAGACATGCACAGCGAATCGGCCCGTAGCGCAAACCGCAGGCGTGCCCGAGCGGGTCGACGCGCGCGGCATCCGGTCGAGGACGAATCCATGGCCACGGCGCCGCACGAGACCGGCGAACTGAGCGTCGCTCTACGCCCCATGCTCGAGACGGATGTGCTCAACGTGCTGAAGGTCGAACGCGCCGCCTACCAGTTCCCCTGGTCCGAAGGCATCTTCCGCGACTGCCTGAGGGTCGGTTATTGCTGCTGGGTGCTCGAGTTCGATTCGAGAATCCGTGGCTTCGGCATCATGCAGGTGGTCGCGGGCGAGGCGCACATCCTCAACCTCTGCATCGACCCGAGCCTGCACAACCGCGGTCTGGGGCGGCGCCTGCTCGAGCAACTCCTGCAGCTTGCGGCGCGGCATCGGGCCAACACCACCTTCTTGGAGGTCAGGCCGAGCAATCCGGCGGCCCGGCGTCTGTACGCGAATGCCGGGTTCAACGAGGTCGGCACGCGGCGCGGGTACTATCCCGCGGCCCATGGGCGCGAGGATGCGATCATCATGGCGCGCGCCAATCCGTCGCGGGTCGAATCGTTCTGACAGCCTGCAGGGCAGGTAGAGGCGCGCGAGCGCAGGACAAAAAAAACCCGCCTCTGACGGCGGGTCTCGCAGGAATATTGCGCGAAACGTAGGGGGTAAGGTCTCAGATCCGATAGCCTGCGCGAGACACCGACGATGGTCGGAGGTCGTGCCGGCACCGGAGACTGAAACACTGACAACCTGCAGAGCAGGCTGCCATGCGAAACCCAAGCAAACTTCGCGCCAGAAAAATTTGCAGTTGTTTAAAGTGTTGAAACGATTGAAGTCGTCCCGTGCCCGTCAGGCAACACTGCGCGCCATCTGCCAACACTGTAAAGATTCCCGACAAAGCCGTTCGCTGTCGACGCTGTTTCGGGCCGGCGCGCTCGTGCAATGGCCGGACCACAGGGTGTGTGATGGCCCGTCGGCCGCGCGTAGCGCCGCCTGGGTTGGTTGGCGGCGGTGCGGGCGATAGAACGCGGGTCGGACGGTCTGAATAGGATGTAAAATTCTCCGACACATCCATTCGCACATCCATTCGGCACGTCCGTGATGGCCGAGGTTGTGGGAGCTCGATTCGGGATCCTGATTCGACGACCGATTCGGCGGCGCCAGTGTCGATTGCCAGTGTCGATCGCCAATGTCGGTTGCCCGTTGCTGTCGCGTGGCCCACACACAGTGGCACCCGGATGTCTGGTCATCTGTTCTTGTCCCGCCCATGAATTCGACTTGATTCGACCCGATGAGCACAAGCAGCAGCGCTGGCGGCAGCGAGCAGGTCGACCAGTGGTGAAGGTCCGCGCGTGGCTCGCCTTGTGTCTGTCGCTGCTGGCTGGCTCCTGCCATGGTCTGGTCCTGGAGCTGCGTCTGGGTGACTGGCCCATTGCCGGCATGGTCCTGCGCGATGTGCGTGTCGAGGCCGAGCAGCGGGCAAGTGGCCACTGGTCGCTGCTCGCCCGCGCCGGGGCACTCGACCATCCGTTGCTCGGGTCGGTGCTCGACGGCATCGAAGTCGATTGCCCCGACCTGCAGGTGGCCGGCGATACCTGGACCTGTGAGCGCGCGGCAGTGCGTGCCATGGCGGGTCCCCGAGCGTTGGTCGATGGCGCGCTCGAGCAGATCCGAATCGCCGCGGATGGCTACGCGTTCAGCGCACGCGCCGTGCAGGTAGCTGGCGGCAGCTTGGATCTGCGCTTCGGCAACGAACGACGCTCGGAGCGACTCGATCTGCAGCTGAATGGCGTCGATCTGCAACGCCTGACGCCGCTGTTGAGCGAAAGCTCGGGCAGGCTCGGACTCAGCAGCCTGGCCGGGCGGCTGTCGGGTCGACTGGTCATGACCCGTAGCGGTTCGCCGGGCGCGGCTGGCGGACAGGGTGGACCGGCACCGGCGCCGCTGCCGTTGCGAGCGCTCAGCCTGGATGTCGAGCTGAGACCCTTCGACTTCGCCAGCAAGGAAGGACAGCGGGTCGGTCAG
>JAGRHX010001308.1 GCA_020444775.1 Gammaproteobacteria bacterium | reverse complement strand
CGAGGCGGAGCTGGCCGAGATCGGCAGTGCGCTCGGCAGCGGTTGGATCCAGGTGATCTCGGACTTCGACGACCCGGAGCAGGAGTTCGCCATGCTCCGCAGGGTCGCCGCGCAGTCGGGTCGACCTCTGGCGATCACCGTGCTGCAGCGCGACTCCCGACCGGAGGCCTGGCGGGAGCTGATGCAGCGTGTCTCGGCCGCGCGGGCCGATGGGCTGGGCATGATCGGTCAGGTGATCGGGCGTCCGACCGGCGTGCTGCTGGGATTCGAGATCTCCACCAATCCATTCTCGGGCCGGCCGAGCTGGGAAGCCATCGCGCATCTGCCGCTGGCCGAGAAGCTGGTGCATCTACGCGATCCGGCGTTTCGCGAACGGCTGATCGCCGAGACCAATCGCAGCTCGGTGTTCGCCAAGCGTGTCTCCAGCTGGGAGCGCATCTTCCCCTTCGGCGATCCGCCGGACTACGAGCCGGCGCCGTCACAGAGCATCGCGGCAATCGCCGAGCGTGAAGGACGGGCGCCGGAGCAGGTCGCCTATGACATGCTGCTCGCCGACGAGGGGCGGGCCATTCTCTACCGTCCGTTGAGCAACTACGCGTACGGCAATCTGGACACGGTGTACGACATGATCACCCATCCGGATACCATCGTCAGCCTGGGTGACGGCGGCGCGCACGTCGGCGTGCTCACCGATGCCAGTGCTATCACCTATCTGCTCACGCACTGGACCCGCGACCGCAGCCGCGGCGAGAAGTTGCCCCTGGAATGGGCGGTCAAGCGGTTGAGCTCGGACAACGCCCGGGCCATCGGCCTGCTCGATCGCGGCCGGGTCGCGGTCGGTGCCAAGGCCGACCTGAACGTCATCGACTATGACCGGTTGAGCCTGCACGCGCCCGAGGTGGCCTATGACCTGCCGGGCGGCGGACGCCGGCTGCTGCAACGGACCAGCGGCTACGAGCTGACCTTGTTGAGCGGACGACCGGTCTACCGTGAGGGCGAGCCCAGCGGTGAGCTGCCGGGGCGTCTGGTGCGCGGCGCGCGCGCATCGTCCTGAAGCACGTCGGGCCGTCCCGTGGTACGAGCGGGTCCGGCCCCGGACGAACATCCAGCCACAGGAGTTCGAACATGAAAGCCGCGGTGCTCTATGAGGCCAATCAGCCACTGGTCATCGAGGATATAGCGGTCAGGAAGCCGGGACCGCACGAGGTGCTGCTACGCACGGCGATAGCCGGCTTGTGTCACTCGGACCTGCACTTCATGGAAGGTCTGTATCCGCACCCGATGCCGGTGGTGCTCGGTCACGAGTCGTCGGCGATCGTGGAGCAGGTCGGCTCGGAGGTGCGCTATGTGAAGCCTGGCGATCATGTGGTCACCTGTCTGTCGGTGTTCTGTGGCACCTGTGAGAACTGCACCAGCGGTCGGCCGAATCTGTGTCTGGACACCGAGGTCAAGATGCCGCCCGGCAAGGCTCAGCGCCTGGAGTGGGGCAAGCCCGAGCAGCTGCACACCTTCGTGAACCTGTCCTCGTTCGCCGAGCAGATGCTGGTGCACGAGAACGCGGTGGTGAAGATCCGCGAGGACATGCCGCTGGACCGCGCCGCGCTCATCGGCTGTGGCGTGGTGACTGGTTTTGGCGCCGCCACCAACACAGCGGGTATACGCTATGGCGAGACCGTCGCCATCATCGGTTGCGGTGGGGTCGGTATGGCGGCGGTGAACGGCGCCTATGTGGCCGGCGCCGGTCGTATCATCGCGGTCGACACCAATCCCGCGAAGCTACAGCTCGCGACCAAGCTCGGTGCTACCGATCTGGTCAACCCGGCTGACGGCGATCC
Organism: Gammaproteobacteria bacterium; assembly: GCA_020444775.1. The sequence goes on along the minus strand of JAGRHX010001308.1, from coordinate 273 downwards.
GGTCGAACAGATCCTCGAGATGACCAGCGGTGGTGTGCATCATGCCATCGAATGCCTGGGTACCAAGGGGACCGCCGAGCAGGCGTTCAGGATGCTCGCCATCGGTGGTACCGCGACCATCGTCGGCATGGTGCCGTACGGCGAGAAGATCGAGCTGCATGGCTACGATTTCCTGCGCGAGCGCAAGATCCAGGGCTCCTCGATGGGATCCAATCGGTTTCGTGTCGATATGCCGAGGCTTATCGAGCTGTACCTGCAGGGCCGCCTGCACCT
>JAGRHX010001307.1 GCA_020444775.1 Gammaproteobacteria bacterium | reverse complement strand
GGCCACGAGATCGCCGGCGAGGTCGCCGCGGTCGGCGAGCGGGTGGAATCGCACGCGCCCGGTGAACGGGTGATCGTCAACTACTACGGCACCTGCGGTCGCTGCTATTGGTGTCGCAACGGTGCCCAGAATCTGTGCAGCAATGTCGTCGCCCAGCTCGGTTTCTCCGCCGATGGCGGTTATGCCCGCTACGTCAAGGCCCGACCGGACATGCTGGTGACCCTGCCCGATCATCTGGACAGCTCTCTGGCCTGCACCCTCGGCTGCAGCGCGACCACCGCCTTGCATGCCGCGCAGCACATCGCCCCGGTCGAGCTGGGCGACCGGGTGCTGATCTATGGCGCGGGCGGGGTCGCCTATTCGCTGATCCAGGTTTGCAAGCTGCGGGGCGCGGAGGTGATCGTCGTCGGCCGGACGCCGCGCAAGCTGGAGATCGCGCTGCAGATGGGCGCCGACGCGGTGGTGCGTGTCGGTGAGGAGCCGGTCCCGGAAGCGGTGCGTCGGCTGACGGGTAACGAGGGCGTGGACATCGTCTTCGAGCTGGTGGCCACGCGCGAGACCATGGATGCCTCGTTGAAATGCCTGCGCAAGCGTGGGCGGCTGGTGTTCATCGGCTACTCCGAGGATCAGTTCATTGCCAACCCCCTGCTGCTGGTGATCGACGAGATCCAGATCCTCGCCTCGGTTGGCAGCACCCAGCAGGACCTGGTCGACGCGGTCGATCTGGCGAGCGCCGGCAAGCTCACCCAGGTCATCGACCGCACCGGCCCATTGTCGGATCTGAACCAGACCCTCGGTGCGATGCGCGAGGGGCGGGTCGCCGGTCGCGCGGTCGTGTTGCCCTGAGGCGGGCGTCGCCCGGGTCTTGAGGCATGGCTTCGATTGTGGATGTCCGAGGAGAGGTTGTCATGGCTGAGACAGCGCAGCTGCGCGCGGATCTGATCGCACTGCAAAATCGCGGCTGCGAGCGCTCGATTGACGATGACGCGTTCAACGCAATGGCCTTGCGGGTATTCGCCTACCAGTACGCGAACAACGTGCCCTACGCCAGGCACTGTGAACGGCGTGGCTGCACGCCGGGCGAGGTCAGTCACTGGCACGACATACCGTGGGTGCCGATCGGTGCCTTCAAGGCGCTGACGCTGAGCTGTGTCCCGGTCGAGCAGGCCGAAGCGGTGTGGATGTCGAGCGGTACCACCCGGCCAGAGCAGCGGAGTCGACACTATCAGGGCAGTCTCGCGGTCTACAACGCCTCCATGCTGCCGAACTTCGCGGCGCATCTGCTGCCCGATGGCGCACGGCTGCCGTTCCTGGTGCTCAACCCGCGGCGTCGTGACGCGCCCAACTCGTCGCTGGCGCACTATCTGAACCTGGTTCTCGAGCAGTACGGTGCGCCGGGTAGCGATTACTACTTCGACGAGCAAGGCCTGCAGGTGGAGCGTCTGATCGAGGCGCTGCGCGCGGCACAGGTTGCTGGCCAGCCGGTCTGTCTGCTCGCGACCTCCTTCGCCTTCGTGCATCTGCTGGACGCGCTGGCCGATCGTGATCTGGGCTTCGAGCTGCCGGCAGGTTCCCGGGTCATGGACACCGGTGGCTTCAAGGGACAATCCCGAGAGATGGACCGCGAGACCCTGTACGGTCTGTTCGAGCGGCGCTTCGGCGTGCCGCACAGCCATTGTGTGAACATGTACGGGATGACCGAGTTCAGCAGCCAGTTCCTGGACAACACGTTGCGCGAATGGCATGCGGGGCGGAGCACCCCGTTGGTCAAGGTAAACCCGCCTTGGACCCGCACCATCGTCATCGATCCCGAGAGCATGCAGCCGGCCCGGCCCGGCCAGCGTGGCCTGTTGCTGCATTACGATCTCGCCAACATGAACTCGGTGCTCGCGGTGTTGACCGAGGATGTAGGCATCGAGCACGAGCAGGGCTTCGAGCTGCTGGGCCGCGCACAGGGCACCGAGGCGCGTGGCTGCTCCATCGCCATCGACGAGGTCCTGGAGGCCGCCAATGCCTGAGCGTCGGCCGGTACCAGGCGGGTTGCGTGACGGACGTGAGCGCGATGATCCCTAGCGCCGACAGCGTCGCCCATCTGCCCGCGCTGGATGTCGGCCGGCTCGAGCACACCGAACTGCGCTTCGGTGCGCCGGACCAGAGCCTGGCGCTGCGTCTACCGGTGCTGGATGCCGATTCGCTGCGCCTGCAGATCGAGGCGCTGCGCGAAGCGCAGCAGACGTATCTGGCGGGACGTCCGATCGCCGAGCTGGTCGAGATCATCGACACCACGGTCGCCCTCTGGCAGGACCCCGGTTATCCGCGCAGGCAGCATGTCGAAGCGTGCCTGCCGGA
>JAGRHX010001306.1 GCA_020444775.1 Gammaproteobacteria bacterium | reverse complement strand
CTCGAACGGCATGCCGAGCGAGAGCAGACCGACGAACCAGAGCATCAGGCGCGGGAAGAATTCCGGACCGACGTTCTCTCCCAGCAGTGGGGGCACCTCGTCGAAGGTCGTGGTCAGGTAATACAGCCAGCCGCATAGCGCGATCAGGCAGACGGTGATGATCAGATCGACGCGGTGCAACAGACGCCCCGAGGGCATCTCGGGCACCGATGGGCGCGAGTCGTTCATGGATGGCAAGGCCCTGGATGGAAGAGCATGGTCCGGCCGAGTGGGCCGGACGGCGCGAAAGATAGCGGATACCGCGGGCGTGCGATGGCCGGCATCGGCAACGGCGTTCGATCGCCAGCGCGGGCCCCCGTCTCCATGCGAAACCGCACGAAGTCACGCGGATGCGCGCGGACGCGATCGCATCACCGGTCTGCGAGCACGCCGAGCGCAGCATGCGATGAGCGGCGGCGGGTGGCACCGCAGGCGGTCTGCAAGCGCCGAGCCGGACAGCAATCGCCCCCGGCCCCGGCGCCGCACCGTCTCGGCTACTTCTTCTTGATGACGCCGAGCTCTTGCAGGGCTTCCGCGGCTTGCGCGTACTCTTCCTTGATCTGCTTGTCCCAGACCTCGTGACCGGCGACGCTTTCCTCCGCGGACAGGCCCGAGCTCTTCAGATAATTGGCGAAGACCTTGTGCTTCATGCTCTTGACCATCGCATCTGAAAGGATCTTGATGCGATCCTCCGGCGTGCCCTTGAGCACGAAGTAGCCGCGGGTGGTCGACACGTTCACCGGCATGCCCTTCTCAGCAGCGGTCGGAACGTCCGGGAAATCGGCCAGGCGCTTGGGAGCCAGCACCGCCAGCGCGCGGAAGGTACCGTCGTTGACCTGGCTGCCGCCTTCGCTGACGTTGGGCATGGTGGCATCGATGGCACCTGACATCAGCGCCTGCACCATCTGTCCACCGCTCCCGAAGGGCACCACCTTGAACTTGATGCCGCCGGCCGCCTTCGCGAAACGGGCCAGTCCGATGTGCTCGGTGGAGCCGATCTCGGCCACCCCCCAGTTGAGCGGCTTATCGCGTGAGGCCGCGACCAGATCCTCGAGGGTCTTGAATGGGCTGTCGGCACGCACGGTGATGAAGGTCGGATCGTCCATGGCTCGGGCCACGCCGACCACGTCGTCGATGCTGAGCGGCGACTTGCCGTTGGCAATCGAATACAGATGGGTCTGGGTCAGGGCCAGCACCGTGTAGCCGTCGCGCGGCTTGCCCATCGCGTACTCATGGGCCTTGGCACCGCCGCCACCGCGCTGACTGTTGACCACCATGTCCACGCCGAGCTCCCGGCGGGTGCGCAGCATCATCATACGTGCGGTGACATCGGTGCCACCGCCATAGGACGCATGGATGACGATCTCGATGGGCTTGGACGGGAACTTCTCCTGCTCCTGGGCCGACAGCCCCTGGCTCATGATCAGCAACGACGCGGCACCCGCGACGGTCAACGTCCGGCGAGTGAGTCTGGATTGAAACATCTTCTGGTACTTCCCGGTGAATTCTGGTTGAGTCTGGTGGCTTCTCGTAGGCTCCGGATGGATCGCGGCAGCGCGCCTCGATCCCGTCATCGGTCCCGTCGTCAACGACGAGACGACGGGCGAATGACAGCGCCCGGATCACTACATGACACGACATCCGTGAGGTTGCGGCTACAATATCGGTTTGCATCCGACTGTCAATCATCGTGCCCGGCCGGCGGCTGGCCGGGCTTGTCGCCCCCCCAGTGCATCACCTGCGGGATCATCACCGGGACCACAACCGAGGCCCACCACCCAAGCGAGGCAAGCACCCATGCTGATCGTCAACCCCTCGTTCGGCATCTCCGCGACCGGCGGCGAGCGCAAGCTCGGCGGCCCGGTCGACTGGCGGTCCGATCCGATCGCTTTGCTGTCAAACTCCAAGCCCAACGCACGCGAGCTGCTCGAAGGCGTCAAGGAACGCATGGGCGCTTTTCGCGACATCGGCAACATCGAATACCTGTACAAGCAGAGCGCCAGCCAACCGGCGCCCGCGGCGCTGATTGAACAGGTCGCCGGGACCCACAAGGCCGCCCTGCTCGCCCTCGCCGATTGAGGCTCGTGCTCGTCGTGGAGTTTCCATGACAGCATCGAGCTCGAGAAGCGCGGCGTGACCTGCTATCTGATCGCCACCGAGGCCTTCAAGCCGCTGGTGGAGATGCAAGCCAAGGCACGCAAGGTCGAGGCCCGTCTGTTGGTCGTGCCGCATCCGATCGGCGGACTGAACGCCGAGGAGCTGCGTAGCCGCATCGACCAGGTCAGCCAGGATCTCATGAGCCAGATCGAGGTCTGAGCCACCGGCTCCGATGGCAGAACGGCACGCCGCCCGGGCTCGGACCCGGGCGGCGCCATCCCGAGCGAGCGACATGAACGACCCATCCGAAGAAGAGC
>JAGRHX010001305.1 GCA_020444775.1 Gammaproteobacteria bacterium | reverse complement strand
TGACCCCGAAGATCTCCTGGATGACCACCACCGCCCCGCACGGATCGCCTGCGGGATCGGCGCGGTAGGCACCCAGGCTGTGACCATCGCTCGCGGTCAGTTGCACGCTCTTGCCCATGATTCCTCCCCAAGTCGCCCCCTGGTCGCGCCCCTGATTACCCCTGATTGCCCTTGATTACCCCCGGGTAACCCCGGGTAACCCACGAGCAGTCCCGCCAGGAATCGACCCTGTTCGAATCGACCTGCTTGAATAGAGCCGGTCTCGTTCAGGGCCGCATGCCGAACAGGCTTGGTCCCACCTCGCGCAAGGGCGCCGCGATGTTGGCAAATTCGCATAGCAGCCGGCGACTGTCACGAGGGTCGACGATCTCCTCGATCCAGAAGGTCTCGGCCGAGCGGAACGGTGAGCGCAGCTTGTCAAGACGCGTCTCGATCTCGGCGCGCTTCGCTGTGGGATCATCCGCCGCGTCGATCTCGGCGCGGTAGGCTGCCTCGATGCCACCTTCGAGCGGCAACGAGCCCCAGCGACCGGACGGCCAGGCGTAACGATAGTGGGCCCTGGAGCCGTTCTGATGGGCCGCCCCGGCGACGCCGAAGGCGTTACGCACGATCATCGCGCACCATGGCGTGCTGGCCTGGAAGATCGCCGACATCGCCCGCACCCCATGGCGGATGGTCGCCTGCTGCTCGGCCTGCTCACCGATCAGGAAGCCCGGGCAGTCGACCAGATAGATGACCGGCAGATGGAAGGTCTGGGCGAGGTCGACGAAGCGGATGACCTTCTGACAGGTATCGGCGGTCCAGGCGCCACCATAGTGCATCGGGTCACTGGCCATCAGCGCCACCGGCCAGCCATCGAATCGGGCCAGACCGGTGATGATGGAACGGCCCCAGTTGCGACCGATCTCGAAGAAGCTGCCGCTGTCCACCACCGAGTCGAGGATGCTGCGCATGCGGTAGACCTTACGCACGCTGCGCGGCACGATCTCGAGCAGCCGCTCGTCGCGTCGCATCGGGTCGTCGTGCTGCGAACCGCGGGGCGGCAGCTCGTACACCGAGGACGGCAGATAGGACAGGAATCGCCGGGTGCACTCGAAGGCCTCGGCCTCACTGTCGACCGCGTGGTCGACCGCGCCGTTGCGGGTGTGCACCTCCCAGCCGCCCAGGGTCTGCTTGTCGACGGCCGGTCCGACCCGCGCGACCACCGGCGGTCCGGCGACGAACATGGCCGAGAGCGCCTTGACCATCACCGCGTAGTGGCTCGCCCCCATGTAGGCCGCGCCCAGACCGGCCACCGAGCCCAGCGCCAACGACACGGTCGGCACGGTTGCCATGTTCGCCACCACCCACTGCCAGCCGGCCACACCCGGCACGTTCGCGCGACCGGTGGTCTCGATGGTCTTCACCGAGCCGCCACCGCCGGAGCCCTCCACCAGCCGCACCAGTGGCATGCGCAGCTCGTTGGCCATCTGCTCGGCCTGGGTGTGCTTCTCCTTGATGGTGGCATCGGCCGAGCCACCACGCACGGTGAAGTCGTCGCCGCCGA
>JAGRHX010001304.1 GCA_020444775.1 Gammaproteobacteria bacterium | reverse complement strand
TCTCCGGGGCGGATCTCCGGGGCGGGTCTTCGTAGTAGGGGTTTCCTGGCTACCGTGACGAACATACTGATTGTCGACGATGACCCGGCGGTTCGTGCGGGACTTGCCCTGCTGGTCAGGGCGTGTGGCTGGGCGCCGCACGCCTTCGAGTCCGGCGATGCCCTGTTGGCCGCGTTCGCGCCCGAGGCGGGTGCCGGTGAGGCCTTGCTGCGCGATCCGGTGTGCATGCTGTTGGATCTGCAGATGCCGGGGCTGACCGGGCCCGAGGTGCAGGACGCCATGCGCGAGCGTGGTATAGACATCCCCACGGTCATCGTCACCGCCTATGCCGAGCATCCCCTGGCCGAGCGAGCCCGGCGGCAGGGCGCGGTCGCGGTGCTGCGCAAGCCGGTGCTGACCAATCAGCTGCGTGACGTCGTCGAGCAGGCGTTGCTGCGCTACCGGGGACGGTTGGAGGTGCTCGACGCGGCCCGGGCCCGCCCCTGCCAGGGGTGATTCCCAGGCTGATTTCAGGACTGATGCCAGGGCTGATTCCAGGGCTGACGCGAGTGGTATGCGGGGCTGGATGCCGAGCCGATCGCGCACTCGATTGCCGGCCGCGTGTTGTCCGTGTGGCGCCTGGCGTACGCGGAATCCCCTACGCTGGTACGTGGAATCCCTTATAGGTCGGGTTGCGAAACCGCCGGAGAATCGGAGGTATTCGATAGCCAGACCTATGGAGTCCCGTCATGTATCTGGACGCCCGTTCGCCACACGCCATGTCCGCCAATCGGATGGGTTGCAGCGGCTGTGTGCAGCGCCTGAACTGCCCCTTCAACGACGTCGACCGCTCGGGTCGCAAGACCGGTTGCACGCTCAGCAAGACCTCCGAGGTGCTGTCGGCGGGTGACCGCCTGTACCGGACCGGGATGGTTGCCAACGCCTTCTATTTCGTACGTAGCGGGACCTTCAAGCTGTGCGCGGTGGCCGGCGATGGTGCCGACCAGGTGGTGGGGTTCTTTGGTCCGGGGGACGTCATCGGCCTGAACGCCTTGAATGACGGCGTGCACCCGTACGATGCGATTGCGCTGGATACGGCATCGGTCTGTAGCGTGTCGGTGGATGCCTTGCTCGGCAGCGAGGCCTCGGACGGTCCGAGCGGCGCGCAGATCAATGGCGCCATGACCCGTGCCTTGCTGGTCAACTTCAGCAGGGCCGCGCGGCGCGATGAGAAGCTGCGCCTGATGCTGGCACGCAACAGCGCCACGGAACGGGTCGCCGCCTTCCTGCTCGACATGGCGCACACCAACAAGCTGCGCGGGCTGGTCGCCGATGAGCTGATCCTGCCGATGTCCAGAGCCGATATCGCAAGCTATCTGGCCTTGGCGGTGGAGACCGTGAGCCGTGTCCTGACCCGGCTCCAGCAACAAGGCGTGCTGAAGGTCAACCGGCGCAAGGTCAGCATCCTCGACCCGGCGCGCCTGACCGCGCTTACAGAGCAGGAGTCCGCGACGCGCGCCAGCCGCCAGGGCCATGTCGACGAGACGCCGCGAGCCGTCGAGAATCAGCCGCCGAGGTTGTCCAGGGTCGCATAGGCAACCGCTGCACGGATGTCGCTCGTGCAGGCGTCAGCTGGCCGCGCCCGTCAGCGTGTGGCGACGGCATTCGGCTGAGCGTTCGAGATGCTTTTCAGGCGGCATGTTGCCCGTCCACGGGATCGTCCCCGTCGGCGGACGGGTGCTCGTCCGCTTGCGCGCTCGTGGTCTGCCCGGGGACCGCGTCGCTCGCCTGCGCGCAATACAGACGATGCAACAGCGCGATGATCTCGCCGGCCTCGTTGCTCGCCAGGCTGTAGTAGACGAGCTTGCCCTCCCTGCGGGTCGTGACCAGATGGTCGGCGCGCAGTCGAGCGAGCTGCTGCGAGAGCGTAGGCTGACGGATCTCCAGTATCCGCTCCAGATCTCCCACGCACTTCTCACCGTCGGCCAGATTGCACAGGACGATCAGTCGATCTGGATTGGCGAGGGCCTTCAGCAGCCGCGATGCGCGGCTGGCATTGGTCTTGAACTCTTCCAGTGGCGTCATCGTGCTGTCACCCGGTGGGCCCTGCTCGTGGGCCTCGGGTCGAGGCCGTTGACCGCACGGCGCTTGCGGACGGGGCGAAGTGGCTCTGGCAGTTCTGCACGGGCAGCGAAGCCGTCACCGATGGTCCAGTCTACCAGCGCACGCGGTCAGCTTTCGAACGGCGTGCTCGGCGTCGATCAGGACAGGCCGGGCAGCGAGTCGGCGGCGCCGCATGGCGTCGCCCGTTCCGGCCGGCAGATCGATTTGCATCTGTGGCGTATCCGCTCTAGTCTCTCGCGCTTCGTGGCGGCGCCAGCGAACGTCGTGTATCTGGTGGTCCAGGCTCACCGAGGCCATGACCGCGGCGTGCGACGACGCCCATACGACGCCCATACGACTGCGGATGGTGCCTCGAACACGGTCCCGATCAATGGTGGCTCGTGCCGGTCCTCTCGCAACGCTAGATCGTGAACCCCGTCAGACCCGGAAGGGAGCAGCGGTAGCGGTCGATGCGGGTGCCGGGATGTGGCTGGCGCGGGCCGCCGCCCTACCTTGCGATGCTCATCGTCCCCATGGCGGAGCCATCCCGCCGGGACGCTCGGCTTGCGGTGCGTGCCATGCTCCGATCCATGCGCTATTCCTTTTTCAGCCTGGCTCGAAACGCGCTGGTTCACCATCGTTACTGGCAGCAGGCCTGGCGTAGTCCCGAACCGCGCAAGCACTATTCAATCGTTATCATCGGCGGTGGCGGCCACGGCCTGGCAACGGCCTACTACCTCGCCCGTCTGCACGGCATCCGCGATGTGGCCGTGCTCGAGAAGGGTTGGCTGGGTGGCGGCAACACCGGGCGTAACACCACCATCGTGCGCTCCAACTACCTGCTCGAAGCCAGCGCACACTTCTACGAGCATTCGCTGAAGCTCTGGGAAGGTCTGTCGCTAGAGCTCAACTACAACGTCATGTTCAGCCAGCGCGGCGTGCTCAATCTGGCGCACACCGAGGGTCAGCTCGAAACCTTCGCCAGACGTGGGAACGCGATGCGTCTGAACGGTATCGACGCGCAGCTTCTGGATCGCGCGGCGGTGGCGCGTCGCGTGCCGATGCTCGACTGTGGCCCGGGGGCGCGCTTTCCGGTGGTTGGCGGTCTGTTGCAGGCGCGGGGCGGCACGGCGCGTCACGACGCGGTGGCCTGGGGTTTCG
>JAGRHX010001303.1 GCA_020444775.1 Gammaproteobacteria bacterium | reverse complement strand
CAAATGGCCCATCCAAGATGCTCACTACCTCGCCGACTTCGAAGTCGACGAGTTCTAGTTCCTCGACCTCATCGTCTTCGTCGGCCCATGAATCCAACCGCCACCAGGGCACAGCGCTGCCGAACGTGAAGCGGTCCCATCCGGGTGGGTTGTAATGTGCGGGGGCTGAAGTGACCGACCATTTGACCGGTGCTGCACGCAGCGAACCGCCCGCGTAATAGACCGCCCGCGCCGACGCCGTGACCGTATCGCCGGCAATGGCCCGATCCGGTTCGATGGCCACGCTGACTTCGTACTCAGGACGCCTGAACTCGGCGATCTTAAACTCGTGGCTCCAGAAGTGTCCAACTTGCACCCGAGCGTTTCCGAGGTTGACCGTCTCGGGCAAGTCAACGGTGATGTCGAACCCACCTAGGCTATCCAGAGACGCTGAGCCCGAGGCGATTTCGTTGCCCCGCGGATCCCAGGCATTCCATGAAACAGTCTCGCAATAGTCCGCAGCAGGTGCGACGTCTCCCGTCGGCCCACCTGTGATCGTGCGGATCCAACCCTTGAGGTGAACTCGCTCGCCTGGGCGATAAAGGCCGCGATCGTCGAACATGAGGCAGGCATCATCATCGGCGGGTTCATCACGGCGCCAGGCGCCCCGCCACCCCTCGGGCATGAGAATCGCGACATCATCTTCCCGCCGCACGACGAGTATCGGCTCGGGCGAATCTGTCAGCGCCAGAGAGCAGGTGCCGGCCTCTGCAGTGATGGCGCAGGCTGCACCGAGCTCTACTGTCGCGCCAGCAATTGGTGCGCCTGTCGCGAGGTCGGTGACCCACGTGTGCAGCATGGTGGCATCCATCACCGAGTCCACCCCAAGGCGGGTCGCCTGGACCCAGGACATGGCAGTCAGACGCCGCCGGTCCTGTTTGGACATCCGATCCTTCGGCTCGACGGACACGATGAGTTGGCCGAGCCCGTCCTCAAGCCAAGGAGCGAGGTTCACCTTCAGATCGACCCATGCCAGCCCGGCGCCGGGAACCTTGAGCAACATCTCAGCGACCCGCTCGCCCGGAGGCTTGATCACGTCGTCTGACCAACGCCGACCCTCGGCCTCCTGCCACTTTGTCCAATGCTCCGGCCCCACCGCGTACACCTGCACCCGGACCTGTTTGATCCCAATGGAGCGCACCGCAAGAATCGGGGCGCCCTTCGGGTCGAGGATCACATGATTGCCACCGAGAATCCCCAGCCGCGATTCGGGCGGCCCGACATCCACATGTACGGGTTCCGACGAACCGAGAATCTGGCCGAATACATCACGCAGCGCCGGATCGAGTGTAACCTGGTAGGACTCATTCGCCACAGAGGCCGCGGTCACGTTGACGTAGGAGCCAGACACCGACGCCGTGAGCCGCTCCACCGGCGGCTCGACTCCGATCATCGCTGCATCAAAAGACTCGGCTTCGATCTCGTTGCTGAGTTCGATGCTCAGCGCGCCTGGTGGATGGTCGCCCAGGCGACCCCAGCCTGAACGCAGGCCGCGCACCCGGAAGGGCTCTGGTGTTGCGAATTCCCAAGCTTCTGTGGCCTCGGCGACCCTCGGTCCTTCGAGTGAACGCACGCCCGCCTGGAGTGTCACAGAGAAAGCGGTGTCGAACGGGAACGGCACTCGTGGGTGCAACGCGACTGAGCGCGTCCCCACACTATTCGCGGCGGCATCAAGGACCAGGGCATGCCCACCCGCGGTGAGCGAAGTCAAGGCCAGAACCGTCTCAACATCAACGTCTTGATCGAAGACCAGCCGAACCTCGC
>JAGRHX010001302.1 GCA_020444775.1 Gammaproteobacteria bacterium | reverse complement strand
AGCGCCATCAACCGCAACTTTCCCGGCCGTTCTGGGCCGGGCAGCGTCTACCTGGCGAGCCCCTACACGGTGGCCGCGAGCGCGCTGGCCGGCCGCCTGACCAGCTTCGACACACTGAAGAGCGCCTGAGCGCGCTCGATATCGGGACGTCACGACGCCCCGGGCGCCCGCCGGAGTCCCTGGCGGCGCGCCCGGCGCGGCGCGGTCATGGATTCAGCACCCGGACCGGTGCGCCCGCCAGCCAGGCCTTCACATCCTCCAGGCAGTCCGCGTAGCGGGCCAGGAAGTTCTCTCGTGTGCGTCCGCCGATGTGTGGTGTCAGCACCGTGTTCGGCAGGCCGCGCAGCACGTGGTCGGTCGGTAACGGTTCGGTGTCGAAGACATCCAGTCCGGCACCGCCGATGCGCCCCTCGCGCAGCGCCGCGACCAGCGCGTTCTCGTCCACCACCGGGCCGCGTGAGGTGTTGATGAGCATGGCGTCGGGCTTCATCCAGCCGAGCTCGGTCGCGCCGACGATGCCGCGGCTGCGCTCGCTCAGCTTCAGATGCACCGAGACGACGTCGGCGCGCTCGAACAGGGTCTGCTTGTCGACGAGCTCGACGCCGAGTGCCTCGCAGCGTTCCCGGGTCAGGTTCTGACTCCAGGCGATCACCTGCATGTCGAAGGCCAGCCCGACCCGGGCGACGCCCGATCCCAGCTCCCCAAGGCCGACGATACCGAGCGTCTTGCCGGTCAGGCCGCCGCTCAGATGCAGGCCCCAGTGCCCCTGGCGGATTGCCGTGTCCTCGCTCGGAATGTGCTTCACCAGCGACAGGATCAGGCCCCAGGTCAGCTCCACGGTACCCATGGGGTAGCCGTAGCCGGTGCCGCAGACGCTGATTCCGCGGGCGCGAAGCGCCGCCATGTCCAACGCCGCGTTCTGCATGCCGTGGGTGATCAGCAGCTTCAGGTTTGGCAATCGCTCGATCAGCGCGTTATCGAAACGGGTCTCCTCACGGGCGGTGATGACGATGTCGTAGGGGGCCAGTCGTTGCGCCGCTTCCTCGGCGTTGGTGAGACGATCGTGGCTCACATCCAGGCTGCACGAGTCCGGCAGACTGGACCAGTCCGCGGCCTGCATGGCGAGCTGCTGATAATCATTGATGATGGCCAGACGTGGCATGGACGGAACTCCCTTGGAGGCGGCGACGGGTCTGATGTCGATGTCGGCGGCTCGCGGCTGCTCGCGCATGGGGTAGCGGCGGTGCCGGCGCGCGGACGCTCGGCGTATTGTGCCATGAGCCGCATTCGGTCACGCTTGGCCCGGCTCGGCACCGGCGTCGCTCGCAATCGCCCCGCGTCGTCGGGCCATGACACGGCCTGCCGTTGGCCGTCCATCGACTCGCGGGGAGGAATCTCATGCTCTACGACAACATACTGCAGACCATCGGCCGGACCCCGATCGTGCGTCTGAACCGCACCGCGCCGGACCACGTGCAGATGTACGTGAAGGTCGAGTCCTTCAACC
>JAGRHX010000087.1 GCA_020444775.1 Gammaproteobacteria bacterium | reverse complement strand
CCTGGCGGCCATGAAGGTAGCGGCGGCTAACGGATTCGCGCCCGCACCGGGAAGACCTCATCGCCCTTGATGACGACCGAGATATCGCGGATGAGCTTGGCCACGAGCTGCAGCATGAACAGGAAGCAGCCAACCGGCACCGTGGTGCGCTGCGGATAGTACGGTGGGTGCCAGTGCGACATCGTCGTTTCACCAATCTGCCAGGAGTTGATGGTGATCTTCAGCGACTCCCAGAACAGCACGCCGAGAAACAAGAAGGCGAACCCGGAGGTCAAGACATCGAGAATGGCACGCCCGCGTGGCGACAATCGGCCCCAGACGATGTCCACGTTGACATGGCCGCCGGCAAGCTGTGTGTAGGCACCACCCAGCACGATGTAGCCGCCATAGAGAAACAGCGAGATCTCGTAGGCCCACAGCGACGGCCGATTGAAGAAGTACCGCATCACGATCTCCCAGATCATGATGAAGATCATCGGACACATCAAAAACGCGACGATCCAGCCGAACTTGCTGTTCAGCCAGTCCGTGAAACTCAGGAAAGACTCGATTGCTTTCAACGTTCCCCCCTCGACGTAGGCGAATGGCGCCGGTCGGGACGGCAATCGCCCGGCTGCGCGGACGCCGTGTCAGGCGGCCCGAGCGGGAGGCCGTGGCCCGTGGCATGGTTGGTGATCGTCGCCCGCTGCATGCGGGCCATCAGGCTGGCTCGACGTCCAGTGGCGCGGCGGCGCCTGTACAGTCGGCTTTCGGCGAGGGCGCCGGACACCCGTATCGTCTCCATACGGATGCCCGGCGCCGCCGGGATCGAACTCAGACCGGCAGCTGCTTCGGCCCGTAGTAGTTCTTGTACATCTCCCTGGCCTCGCTGTAGATGTCGATCATCTTGTCGATGTGCGGCACCTTGCCACGCATGCTGGTGAAACGGTTCCAGCACCAATCGGCGGCGGCGACCAGCTCCTCGTCCGGCAGCCTCATGGTCTTCATACCGCCGTCGGCCAGGGCCTTGCGGCCTTTGGCGTCGGTCGGGATGGTCAGCGACGCGATGTCCAGGTTGTGGACCCGAGCCGCGGATACCATGACCTCCTGCAGATCCGGTGGCATCTTGTTGTAGGTGTCGAGATTCATGATGATCTCGCAGATGTCGTAGGGCACCACCGAGGGGTTGATGAAGTAGTCGCAGACCTCGTACATCTTCAGACCGGCCCACGCATCCGGCGCGCCGAACGCGGCAGCGTCGAGCAGCCGGGTCTGGACAGCGGTGTAGATCTCGCCACCTGGCACGGTGACGATGGAGGCGCCGTTGTGAACCAGCCAATCGGCCCAGATGCCGAAGGCCCGCACCTTCATGCCCTGATAGTCGGAGAACTTGGTGATCGGCTTGGTGGAGACCATGCTGCCCCACTCGTCCGAGCACTCGTAGGTCAGGTGCATCACGTTGTGCGGTGCGTAGGCTTCACGCCACAGCTCCTTGATGCCCATGAACTGGTAGATGTATTCGTAGAACTCGAGATTCGTGAACGGGAAGAACGGCACGGCCCACAGGTACTCGCCGACCGGCACGATGCCCCGGTGGTAGACCGAGGAGGTGATCGCGAGATCGGCAACGCCGGAACCCACGCCGCGGAAGGTCTCGCCGATGCCGAGCAGCACCTCGGCGTCGAAATTGGTCACCTGGATGCGGCCGCCCGACATCTTGTTGACCCGCTCGACGAACAGCTTCGCGGCGCGGTCCTGGGACTGGATGCCGATGCCGGTCCAGTTACTCTGCAGCTTGAGGCGCCAGACCTTCTTGTCCTGGGCAGTGACGATGGCGGGGAAGCCGAGCGCGGCACCGCCGGCTCCGGCCGCGGCCGTCTTCAGATAGTCACGTCGATTGATGGCGCGCTTGCCGCCTTTGCGGGCTGCCTTGGAGTCCCCGGTATCGGACGTGGTCGAAATTTGATTGCTCGTGGCCTTGTCGGTGCTCACTTCATCAGACATGACGTCTCCTCTCTTCCTCGTTGATTGGCGGATTGTGAAAAGCAGATTGCCAACAGCAGCTCGAGCAAGCGCGGATTGCGTCGCTCGAGCGTGGCTCCGTCGAGCCGCGTGCCGTTTTTCGAGTGCCCGGCGCGGTTGCCGACCGGTCTGAGGTCGATGGCCCGGGCACAGGCATCGACTCCGGGTATCGTCCCCGGGAGCATCATCCCGGGGAATCGTTGCATGGGCGTCGACCCACTGACGTCGAGCTGTTGGCGCCGACTGGATGGAATTGCCTCCGGGGCGCAGATGCATCGAGTTGCCCGGCCGTGCGCGGCTTCGACTCGACTGAGCTGGCCAGATCCCCGGCCCGCGGCTGCGGGCACGATGCGTTACTCGCAGCGCCTCGTCAACACGCCGACGCCAGTGCCGACCACGGCCGCGGGTGGCGCATGCCGGTGTCCAATGACCCGAATTATCCTCCATGCCGGGACACCAATACAACCGGCCGATCCCCAGGTCGCGTCCGGTCGACCATCGCGGACTCGATCGGGCCGCGGGTCTTCGGTCTGGAGTCGATGCGGATCCTAGCGTGTCGCTACATCAGGCGCCTTCGATGTGCCGCCACGCCGCGGCCTCGGCGCGAATGCGGCCAGGCTCGCGGCGGCCCGGCCGGGTCTCGGCGTGAGGGCGAACGACGGATCAATCCGGCACCCGTGGCCTCTCATGCGTGGGCGAGGGGGCCTGCGCGGGACCAGCGTCGGTGGCCGATGCCGCTCGCGGCACGTCGCGATCGGCAACGGACAGTCCGTACTTGCCTTGCCAGAGTGTCTGAGCCGGCTCGACGGCAGTCACCTGCCAGGGCGTGTCGGTCGAGCGGCGGCTGAGAAAGAAGGCCAATGAGGCCGGGCGATCGTCGGTTGCACTGCCATCGGCGTCGGTCGGCCACTCCACGTTCGCGCGCAAGAAGGCATGGTGCTTTGCGACCAGCATCGACTGCGCCAGCGGTGACAGTGCCGCGCCGGAACCATGCTGCTCGACGAAGGCCGGGCTGGCCAGATAGCCGCGGGCTACGGCATAGACCTGTGTGCTGTGCAGGCTTGCGACCAGGGCCGCCGCGGCCAGCATCGTGCACGCCCCGGAGAGAATCACTGCGTTTCCGATCTGCTTGCCGTGCGTCTCGCGGTCATGCCCGGTCTCGACCGTGAGCGGTCTTCTGAGTGCCTGGGGCAGCGGACCCGGCAGCAGCACCAGTTGCAGCTGCAGCGCCCGTCGACCCGGGGTGGGCAGCCCATGGTCCCGGCCCCAGAGCATGTACACGGCGGCCAGGAAGAAGACCAGGCCTCGTGGTAGCCGTGCCTCGGGGCTGTCCAGCGGCGCCAGCAGCGAGATGCACAACAACGCCACGGCGCCGATGGCCAGGGCCATGGTCAGATCGACCGCGAACGCGACGATCCGCCTGAGCAGACTGGCCTGTGCCAGTCCGTCCCCCTGCGTCGGCAGGCCCGGTAGCATGACGTTGTTCCTCCTCGGTCGATTCGCTGCGCTGGACGGGCGATGCGAAGCCATCGCCGAACCGTCGATTATGCCGCCAACGCAGGGGACCTGTGGATCAGTCCCTGTCGAACGTGACCCGTTCGGAACCTTGAACGAGCCGGCCCGATCGCCAATAGGCGACGCAACGACGCGCTAACGTATCGAGCGATACACGGGCTCCCGATCTCGATGGCTCAACACGAGCTGCCAGAGCTGGCCACGGCGGGTACGGAAGAACGCGGCACAGCTCATCAGATAGTATCGCCACATTCGATAGAAGCGCTGGTCGTAGTGATGGGCCAGATCCGGCCATGCCCGCTGGAACCGGCCCCACCAGGACATGAGCGTGAGATCGTAGTCCGGCCCGAAGTTGTGCCAGTCCTGGAGCAAGAAGCGGTCCTGTAGGGCCCGGGTCAGGTGCACGGCGGACGGCAGAGCAGCGTTGGGGAAGATGTACTTGTTCAGCCACGGATCGATGGCCGTGTCCGTCACCGAGTTGCCGATGGTGTGCAGCAGGAACAGCCCGTCCGGCGCCAGCAGCTGCTTGCAGACCTCGAAGAAGGCGGGATGGTTCTTCGGGCCTACATGTTCGAACATGCCCACCGACGCAATCTTCTCGTAGGTTCCTTCGAGCTTGCGATAGTCCATGAGCCGGTACTCGATGGGCAGGTGCCTGCTTCGTGCTTGCGCCAGCGTGTGCTGCTCGCGCGATACCGTGATGCCCAATACCTCGACGCCGTAATTTCGCGCGGCATGCTCCGCGAGACTGCCCCAGCCACAGCCGATGTCCAGCAGTCGCTCGCCGGGCTGGAGCTGCAGTTTCCGGCACACCAGATCGAGCTTGTTGCGTTGCGCGCTCTCCAGATCGCTCGCATCGGCCCAGTAGCCACAGGAGTAGGTCATCGTCGAATCGAGCATGGCCTTGAAGAGGTCGTTGCTCAGATCGTAGTGCCGCTCGCCGACCTGGAAGGCGCGCGCGGTCGACTGGGGATTGGTCAGGGCAGCCTGCAGGAACGCGGCCATGGACCGCAGAGGCGTCAGGAGCCGCACACGGCGCGTCAGGTCCGCGCGCAGGATCCGGCACAAGAGCTCGTCCAGTTCCTCGCAATCCCATGCCCCCTGGACATAGGCCTCGCCAAATCCGAGTGCGCCCCTGGCAAGTGTCATCGCATAGACATCACTCGAATGCACCTGGATGTCCCAAGGGGCATCGCCGTCAACCCGAACGCCGGCTTGCGCCAACAAGCTTGCGAGGGCGCGTGGCGCCGGATGCTCGGAACGGGTCGCCTCGTCCGCGCGCAGGGTACCGTGACGGTGATTGGTCGTGTGCATAGCGGGAGTCCCTCCGTCGGCCCGCCCCTGCCTGTGCACAGGGACCAGACGCAACCCTGAAGGCGCTGGGGTGGTCGCGCTGGCCGTGGTTGATGAATCCCTCCCGACGCGCCTCGCTCAGCCGATCGGCTTGCGAGCGATCAGGCAAGCCCAGGTTATGTCGCCGCGAGCCAGCGCCCGTTGCCACAGACGAATGTTGCTGGCGATCGCTTGAACGCGGGACGAATCCAGATCGGGCACCGAAGCCCGGAGCCGTTCCGCGAGCTTTGCATAGTGTGTGCGGATGTCAGCTTGTCGCGTCTCGACATGTTCGACTCGAAACCCAGCGGCCTCGACCATGCGTCGATAGTCGTCGAGCGCCGCGAGCTCGCTCACGCCGAGTCTTGCGAAGGCCGCGCGCACGCTGTCGGGGTCCGCATCCCCGGATGCCATGATGTCCGACACGGCCAACACCCCGCCCGGACGAAGCAACCTGAAGGCCTCGGCGAACACCTGCGCGCGCCGCGGCGAATGGATGATGGATTCCTGACAGAGCAGCGCATCAAAGGCTTCCGAGTCGCTGTCGACCGCGTGGAAATCCCCGATCCGAACGTCGATCGAAGCGTCGAGGCCGGCATCGGCATTCAAGCGGCGAGCACGCTGCACGCAGGCGGCCGAGATATCGATCCCCAGCGCTTCACAGCCCATCCGCGCCAGCGTGCGCAGACTGCCACCGAAGCCGCAAGCAAGGTCCAGCACCCGCTGTCCCTTGCCGATACCCGAAAGCGCGATCAGATGCCGGGTCATGGCCGCGGATGCCGCGGCTATGGTCTCGTTGCCGGACTCGTAGAGGCCGATGTGGATGTCATCGCCGCCCCAGCAGCTCGCATAGAAACGCGACACGTCGGTGTCGTCGTAGTAGCGCGCGGCAGCGCGGATGTCATCATCGTCGTCGAAGGACACTGGGCTGTCGCAGGGCACTCGCTTCGATGTCCATCTCGGCGCGGACCATTGCGCATTCCGCCCAACCCTAGCGTGCTCGAATCAATCGTGTTTGACAGGGGTCAATTCTGTTTCTAGTGCCCATACCCTGCGCTCGGCTATACCCGGTTCAGACTCGCCAACGCATGCTCGCGCCAGTCGAAACCGACCTCCTCCATCCAGGCACGGGTCAGCCGCTCGCTGATGGGACCCGGTGCACCGTCCGCCATCTTCACACCGTCGATCGAGCGGACCGGCAGCAGACAAATCGAGTTGCCGCTGTGGAACGCCTCGTCGGCGGTCAGCAGGTCGTAGTGGGTGAGATTGGTCTCACGCACCGGGATGCCGAGGCGTTCGGCCAGCTCGATGATATAGGTCCGGTTCACACCGACCAGACAGTTGGTGGGATTGGAGGTGAGCAGCTCACCGTTGCGGACGAAGAAGCAGTTGTAGCTCGGACCTTCGGCGACGAAGCCGTGGGTGTCGAGCATGATCCCCCAGGCGTTGGCCTGCTTGGCTTCGAACTCGGCCTGGATATGGTTCATCTTGCCACCGATCTTGGCGCGCGGCTCGACGCACTCCGGCGGCGTGCGTCGCACCGAGGTGACCACCGAGGGCACGCCTTCGGCATAGCCGTGGGCGAATCGCTGATAGTCCATGGGCAGCGTGAAGATGCACACGGTGTGGGCGCTCGGCGACAGGTCCGGATCCACCGAGATGCCGCCACCACGGGTGATCCAGTGGTTGATGCGGAACTCGTTGTCCGCATGCACGGCACGGTTGCGCGCCACCAACTCGTTGGAGACCGACTCCATCTCGTCGGCGCTCATCCCGGGGTCGAGCCGCGCATAGCGACACGACAGGTACAGGCGGTCGATATGCGCCCGCATCCGCCAGGGCGTGCCAGCAAAGGTGCGCGATGAGTCGTAGACGCTGTCACCGTAGAGGAATCCACGATCGAGTATCGATACCCGGGCGTTCGATTCCTCGACGAACTGGCCGTTCAGATAGACGATACGCTCGCTCATGACTCAGCTCTGCTGTGCTGCAACACTGGCGTTGCCGACCAGCACCACCGTGCCGTCCGGTTTCGCGACCCAGACGAACGCGCCGACCCGATCCGGCTCGTCCGCCAACGGCCCGGTGACCACACCTCGGGCGATGATGGTCTCGTTCGCCCACAGCGGGTTGGTGAACTTGACGTCGATTCGACCGCTCGCCTGGAAGGCACGACCGAAGTGCTGCTCGAGCGTGTGCACCGCGTAGGCCATGGTCATGCGGCCGCCGATCACGATCTCCTTGAAGCCGAGCGCTTTCGAAGCCTCGAGGTCGGTGTGGTAGTTGGACTTGCCGTGGAAGAACCGGCCACACATCTCGACCGTGATGCGGCGTTCGAGCCCACCGAAGCGCTCTCCCGCCGGGATCTCGAAGCCGCGCGCGGCCGGCTTGGCGTTCGGGTCGCGCAGGCGGACCTCGCCGCCGGTGTTGGTCTCGCGCAGAAAGCTCTGATGATGCTGACTGCGTGCGACCAGCTCGCCGTCAGGGGCCAGGATGCTGGTCTGGTACTGCACCACGTTGCGATCACGACGTTGGTAGATGTCGCGGATCTCGCCCCGCACCTGGTAGTGGATGTCACGCTGCAGGGGCTTGAACAAGGCCCACGCCTGGCGAACCCATAAATGGCCGAAGCGATTGCTGTAGCCGGATTCCAGGATGTATTCATTGTCGGGTCTGCTGAGCACGCTGCTCGGGATCAGCGATCCGTCGCCCGGCGTCAGGTCCAGGCCCTGGTAATAGGCGTCGAGCACGCCCTGGTCGACGGTGAAGCTGCTGTCGGTCAATAGCTTGCCGATGTACGGCTCACTGGATGCGGGATTTGCGACCATCAGGATTGCCTCCGTGGGTGGGGATGCTCGGGTACGCGCGTATCGCGCCGCGCGGGCTCTGTTTGTCGCGCGTCTTCGACCGGATTCGTGACCCTGCCCATATTGCCCGCAAGCGCGGCGCAATCCCATATGATGAAGACCTGGATCGCCTGTCGACCCGACTGATGGCGACCCGACCGATGGGAGCGAGACCGTGCAGATCGATAACAAGGTCGTCCTGATCACGGGCGCCGGCACCGGCATCGGCGCCGCGACCGCGCGCTACATGGCACGCCGCGGTGCACGATTGGCGCTCGCCGGCCTTCCGTACGATGCGCTGTGCGCGGTTGCCGATTCAATCAACGCAAGCGGCGCATCCGCAATCGCGATCGAGACAGACGTGCGTGACGAGCGCGCGGTGGCTGGCGCTGTCGAAAAGACCGTGCAGACCTTTGGCCGGCTGGATGTGGCGGTGGCGAATGCCGGCATCCAGCGGCATCGCACCGACCGCGATCTCTTCCAGATCTCCGAGGAGGAGTGGGAGCAGACCCAGGATGTGAATCTGCGCGGTGTCATGCGGACCTGCAAGCATGCGCTTGCGCAGATGATCCAGCAGGGCGACGGCGGTGCGATCGTCATCGTCAGCTCCATCACCGCGCTCAGTGGCGGCTCCGCCAATGTCTCCTATTCGACCGCGAAGACCGCGCTGCTCGGTCTGAACCGGCACATCGCCGTCCACTACGCAAAGCACGGCATCCGTTGCAACGCGATCTGTCCCGGCGCGCTGGAGCGTACCCCGGATTGGATGGACCATCCGAATCCGCAGGCGCGCAAGCAGGCCATGGAGGCGTCGATTCCGCTGGGACGGCTGGGCCAGCCGGAGGATATCGCGCCCTTCATCGCGCTGCTCGCGTCCGACGACGCAAGCTATGCGACCGGCGCGCAATTCGTCATCGATGGCGGGTTGACGATCCGCTGAGGCGGCCGGTTGCATGTCCGGCCCGCCGTCATCGAGCCTTGGTCGTGCAAAGCGATCGCCGGGTGCCGTCGGCCAGAGGTACTGTTGATGCGACGCTGCGCCGATTACCATGAGACGAACACCAGCGGAGGACGAACCATGAGCCGAGCCGAGAAAGCCCTTGCAGACGAGGTCGCCGCGAGCGCGGGTTCCGGCTCGTCGGCGTACGTGCCCGAGCTGCAGCTGACGCGCGGTCAGCCCGCGCCGATCGCCGCGAACGGTGGTCTGTCGTACATGTCCTTGGACCGTAACGGCGACGCCGGCACCGGTGCGGCGATCGAGGCCGCGCTACGGCAGATTGCCGAGGGTACCGGACGTGCGGTCACGCAGATGCTGGACAATGCCCCGCCGGGACCGATCCAGACCCGCTGGGGCGTCGGATTTCGCAGCTACGACGAGTGCATGGCGCATATCCGCGCGAGCGGTATGGTCGCGCCAGAGGGCGGCGTCGCGCTGCCGATGCGCTACACGATCTACGAGCAGCCCACCTATTCCGTCGTCCCTTCCAACGCGCTGTGGCACGACCCCAGCCGCGCCGCCGACGCGCAGGCGCTGCGCCAGGAGGAAGAGGATGTCCGCCGGCGCTGCCTCTACTTCCCGATGGTGCTGCGCGATGCGCGGCGCATCGCCGAGTATCATCCGGGCCTCTCGCCGACCAGCCCCCAGTGCATGGACGAGCTCGGCGTGTCGCTCGCGCACTGCGAGTCCAAGTGCAAGAACTTCTACGATGCGGCCGAGGTGGAGCGTGTGTTCTATCCGGAGATCGAGAAGCTGCTGCTGGAGTTCTTCCCGGACGCGACTGACGCGCTGGTCTACAACCACGATGTCTTCGACCAGGACTACACCGGGGATCGCACCGAGGACCAGGCCAACAAGAATCCCGGTGTGAATGCGAACTACGCCTACCTGGTGCACAACGACCTGAACGACAACAGCGGGCGGGTGCGCTGCCGAGAGCTGCTGACGAAGAATCTGCGCAATTTCGGCCGCGAGCAGCGTTACACCGAGGCCGAGGCCGACGCGAAGATGTCACGGCGCTTCATGTCGATAAACCTCGCCAAGCCGATGGAGACCATCCGTCAGAACCCGTTTGTGCTCTGTGCCTGGCCGTCGTTCGCCGAACAGCCGTACATCACCAATTATCGAATCTATGACGACCGGGTCGGCGAGACCACCCGCTTCACCTATCGGCCGGAGCACGAGTGGTACTGGTTCCCGCAGCAGCAGCCCAACGAGGTGTCGATGCTGAAATGCTACGACTCGGTGCTGGACGGCTCGGTGTCACGCTGGTCGTTCCACGCCGCCACCATAGACCCGACCGCGCCGGCCGACGCACCGTGCCGTCGAAACGTGGTCGTGCGCTCGTTCGTGTTCTTTTGAAGCAGGGGACGGCGGCGTCTGTTCTGAGCCGATTCACACCGGGATGACGACGCGTCGTCGTCGTTCGTTCCCGGTGGCATTGACGATGACGACCGCTATCAAATTGTGTCGCTGAACAAGCGTGTGCTCGGCTTGTCGCGCCACAGACGCGCATCGAAGGCCATGCAGACGTTGCGTACGAAGGGCTTGCCCCGCTCGGTGATCCGCAGCAGGTTGCGGTCCTGCTCGACCAGCCCGTCACGGGCCAGCTCCGCGAGCCGGGTCAGGCATTCGTCGGCGCAGGACAGCGCCGTGAACTCCTCCCGCAGACGAGTTTCGTGTCGACACATCAGGTCCAGGATCAGCTGACGCAGGGCGAGATCCTCGTCAGTGAGCTGATGGCCCCTGAACACCGCCAGCTCGCCGGCATCGATGCTCGCGTAGTAGTCCTTCAATGACTTGGCGTTCTGCGCAAATGCGTACCAGGCATCGCTGATCGCGGACATCCCCAGGCCGATGCTCAGGCGCGTGTGCATGGGCGTGTAGCCCATGAAGTTGCGATGCAGGCGATTGTTCCGCGCGGACTCGAACAGCGAGTCGGTCTCGAGCGCGAAATGGTCCATCCCGACCTCGTGATAGCCCGACTCGAGCAACAGCTCACGGCCGATCTCGTACAGCGCCCGCTTCTGCTCGCCGCGTGGTATGTCGGCTTCGGAGAAGCGCCGCTGCGAGGCCTCCTTCACCCAGGGCACGTGCGCGTAGCCGTAGAAGGCGATGCGATCCGGACGCATCCGCACCACCTCGCGCATGGTCCGGGCGATGCCCTCCGGCGTCTGAAGCGGCAGACCGTAGATCAGATCGAAGTTCACCGAACGATAGCCCAGACGGCGGGCCGACTCGGTGACCTGCTCGACCTGCTGGAGCGGCTGCACACGGTTGATGATGCGCTGCACCTGCGGGTCCAGGTCCTGCACGCCCAGGCTCAACCGGCTGAAGCCGCGCTCGTGCAGGGTGCGCAGATGCGCCTCGGTGGTCGAGCCCGGGTTCGCCTCGAAGCTGAAATCGAAAGGCGGCGTCAGCCTTGCCGGCTCCACCAGCGCATCGATGAGGCGGGCCAGGCTGTCGGCGGAGAAGAAGGTCGGCGTCCCACCGCCCAGATGCAGCTCCTTGATCCGCGGGGCCGCCTGCAGACGCTCGATATACATCGCCCACTCCCGGATCAGCGCGGACACATACGGTGCCTCCACGCCGTGGTCACGGGTGAACTTCTTGATGCAGCCGCAGAAGGTACACGGCGTCTCACAGAAGGGCAGGTGCACGTAGACGCTGATGCCATCGGTCTCGTTCGACTCGTCGAAGCAACGCCGCGCCGCGTCCAGCCAGGTATCGGCGCTGAATGCCGCCTCGTTCCAGAACGGCACCGTCGGGTAGCTGGTGTAGCGTGGACCCGGCACGTTGTACTTGTCGATCAGCGTTGTGGTCATGGTTGCCTGTGCTCGATCCGCAAGATGGCATGAATCGGCTCGAAGACGGCCGCGGCGGGTACGGTCGACGGCGTCGCGAGCCTGCAGCTTCGCAGAAACTCGAGGCCTGTGACAGTTGCGATGCTAACCCCGCCTGGCGCGGACCGCGGTTGAATCGTCGGCCTGTTTGACCTCATGCCATACAAGACGTCATCGATCGAGCCGACGCGGCGCTCAGCGTCGAGCGCGGACCCGTTCGCGGTGGGCGATGTACAGACCGCTACAGACGATGATCGCCGCGCCCAGCCAGGTGGCGGCATCTGGCAGATCGCCGAAGACCAGAAAGCCCAGGATGGTCACCCCCACCAGCTCGGCATAGAAGAACGGCGAGATCGCCGAGGCCGGGGCGTGCTCGTAGGCCTTGACCACGAAGAAATGTCGGATCCCGCCCAGCAGCCCGGTGGCGATGAAGGCCAGCCACACCACCAGCTCGGACTCGTCCGGGCTGCGATAGTGCCAGGGCACGATGGCGCTGCTCACCACCAGGGCGACCAGCACGGTGTAGATGGAGGAGGTCGCCGCACTGTCCAGGCTGGCCATCTTGCGCGTCAGGATCTGGTAGAGGGCGAACAACATGGCCGCCAGCAGCAACAGCCAGATTTCCATCGGCACCTCGCCCGCGCCCGGCCGTATCACCACCAGCGCGCCGCAGAACCCGATCAGCACCGCGGCCCAGCGATGCACGCCGACGCGTTCGCCGAGCAGTGGAATGGAGAGCAGCACGACCATGATCGGCGCGGTGAAATTGATCGCCGAGGCGGTGGTCAGCGGAACCGACGCAACCGCCGAGATCCAGCACAAGGAAGACAGGAACAACAGCGCCGAGCGGGTCAGCTGCAGGCCCGGACGCTGGGAGCGGAACATGCCGATGCCGTGTCCCCGCCAGAAGAACAGCAGCATCCAGGCGGTCTGCCCGAGCGAGCGGAAGAACATCACCTGGAACACGGGAAAGTCGGTAGCCACGAACTTGGTCGCGGTCTGGGTGAGCGGCGCGAACACCACGCAGGACAGGACGATGAACGCGATGCCCAGCGAGACCGTGCTCGTGCGACTGGTCGAAGCGTTGCTCGCTTGCGTGGTCTTCAACGTCCGCGTTCGTCCGTCATCGCACCCTCATCAGGTCGGTTCGTGTCGAGATCGAGGCGGTTCGGGCGCGTGCCACCTGCCGCCGCTCAGTTGCAGACGCCGACCTCGAGCGCCTCCAGCCAATCGAGGAACTCGCCAACCTGAGTGCCCTTGAATATGGCGCCGTGTTGCGGGCAGAGCAGCTGCACGTCCAGCTTTCGAACCCGCTCCACCCACTCGTTCTTGGCCTGGTTGGAGGGCATCCAGCGACGGTGGAAGCCGGCCATGTACTGGATGTGCGAGTCCACGTCGCGGACGTAGACCGAGTCGTGCTCCTCGGGCAACAGCGCGGCACCGATGTCGCCCGAGAACAGGATCCTGGCGACCGGATCATACAGGCTGAAGTTCCCCGATGAGTGACAGTAGTGCGCCGGCACCAGCTGCAGCAGGTGGCCGTTGCCGAGGCGGATCACATCACCCTGATCGGCGATCGTGACGAAGCGATCGACGAACTCGTGGCCGTAGTGAGCGATGAAGCCCGACCACAGCCAGGACATGTAGACGCGCGCCTTCGGCGTGAGACCCATCCACAGCGGCAGCGCCGACATCACGTCGGGGTCCTGATGGCTGGCCAGGAAGTGCTTGATGTTCTCGATCGGGATGACCTGCGCCAACGCGCTGACGACCTGTGGAAAGATCTCGGTGCCACCCGGATCCATGGCCACGCCCTCGCCGTCGCTGACCACCAGATACTCGTTGGTGTCGATCACCGCGGGCGATCGATGCGGGTCGCGCGAAAAGGCGTACCAGGTGTGGCCATCCTCGTCGAAGAGCACGGTTCTGATCATGTCGGTCACTCGTTCAGGAGGAGCTGGTCGACCAGGCGCAGCGCGTCCTTGAGGCTGCTCATCATCGAGTCGGTCGTGTGCAGTATGAATACTCTAAACGTGTCCAGCTCTTGTGCGGTGACATGGAACTGCTGCGCGGCGTCGGCGAAATCCGCCACCGTGATGTTCAACAGGCTGATCAAGGCCGGAATGAATACGGTGCAGCGGCGCAGCT
Source organism: Gammaproteobacteria bacterium (assembly GCA_020444775.1). The sequence continues at coordinate 595 of JAGRHX010000087.1, read as the reverse complement.
CGGAAAGACTGCTGGCATGTTCGCTGAGGCGACGACGGATCAGCCCGAAGTTGTCGGTCATGCCTCGGTAGTCGTCGGCATAGACCTGTGCCAGACGTGCCTGGGTGCGTGGGTCCAGACCGTGTCGCCAGGCTGACTGGTAGCGGGCCAGCCGCTGGTTGCTGGTGGTCGTGGCGATGGCGCTGCGCGCGAGCTGGGCGCCACTGCTGGACAGCTCCTCGAGGATGGGGGCGATCTGGCCGGTGAGATTACCGATCTCACTGACCAGCGTGCCGAGCACCCGGCCGCCATTCCCGGAATGCGCGGCCAGCACCTGAGCGTTGATGCCGACCCGCCGCAGCTCCTCGGTCTTCTGCATGAACTGCGACGAGCTCAAGGTGAAGTCCATGCAATGCTTGAACAGCGCCGAGGTCAGCTGCGACTCGGGCGGGTCGGCCAGGTATTCGATCTCCGAAGTCGTCATCGATTCGTCTTTACCACTTGGGCGAAGGGAGCTTTTCCCAGTGGTATCGAGATTCTCGGGTGGAACTTGAACCGCGGCGGAGATCGGCGTGGCGATCACGAGGCGCCAAACGAGCAGCTCGACAAGCCAGGC
>JAGRHX010001301.1 GCA_020444775.1 Gammaproteobacteria bacterium | reverse complement strand
TGTCCAGATTCACTGGAATGCGCACTGATGCCGTGATCGGTCACTGAGTAGAGCGGGCCGTGGAACATCGTCTTGCCGGCTGACGCATAAATACGATGCGCATGCGCAGCGAGACCCCGAAGACCTCGAGCTTGCCAGGGCGATGGCCGAGCCACACGCCGAGGATGAAGGAGCCCTCGCTCGAGCCATCCAAGGTCGCCGACTCCGCGCGCGACGTGTACGGGTTCAAACGATGCGATTGCCGCGTTCACTGTGGCCACGCAAGTTCATCGAAACGCTGCCTACACAGCGCCAGCCTTTCCTCGTGCGGGCATGCCTGAGCCAGCGAGCGCTCGTAGGCTTGGTACGCCGCTTCGAGGCGCACCCGATCAGCCAGCCGCTCAGAAGCTTGAATGCAGCACCGTCGGCAGCGTGATGCGAGGAACGGACAGCGAGCCCTGCACGTTGAGTCCGCCGACCACGCCTTCGAGCTCGTCGTCGCTCAAGGCGCTCGTGAGTATCTCGACTGCGGTCTTGTAGTCGTGATCGTCGAAGACGAAACCGGCATCCGCGGCCACGTTACGCAGGTTGCCCAGCTTGCCTCTGGGTACCCGTTTCACCGCCGCACACAGATCCTCGTCCTCATGCAACCTCTCCATGAAGTCCAGTGCTGCTTGTACTGACATGTCGCCTCCCTTGCCGGCGTCCGGCTTGCCTCCCCAGGGCGATTCTCGCTGGCTCCACCTTCACTGGCGGAAGCGGCGAGTCCCGAACCATGCAACTCAGGATGGATTGATTCGCATGCACGGCCGTGGTGACGAATCGGTATCGATGGCAAGCCAACGGTACAGCGGCGTGCCGGCTCGGGACCAGCGGTCGATTCAACCGATGTGCGATAGTGTGAAGCCGTACACGCTGATGGGAAAGGAAGCGCCTGAATGATTCGCGGCATGGCCACGAAGCCGAATGGTCTCTCGAGTAACGTCGCATCCAGGGCCCTCGCCCGCGCTCGATCGCGCTGAACGATGTTCCGTATCAGCGTGTTCCTGGCTCCTTGCAATGCAGCCGGGCGATGCTCGGCAGCATGTCAGCCGCTACGATCTCATTGCGAGTCCGAGTCGACACCTGATGTTTTCTGATCCGGCGGGCGCACACCCGGGATTACTGGCGTGTGAAGGACGCGTTCCCGCTGATCGATCTCGAGGGGCCTGAGTCCGTCTATAGCGGAGGCGCCACGGCCCGAGTGGCAACGACCGGCAATTGTTCGGCCAGCCCCTTCGTGGTATCGGTACGAGGAACGCGCTGGTAGCTTGCCGACGGGTCCGCTGCGTACCATCGCAGGTCACGGCCGACGAAACCTGGGGGCTTGAACGATGGCTTTTATTCGACTCTACACCGGTGAGGATGGGGAAACTCATATCGAGGAGCTGGACCTTGAATCCGCGCCGCAGCTGACCAGCCTTCACGATGCGAAGCGGGTCGTATTCCGGGCAATGGCGCCCGGCTATTTCAACGACTGGCACGTGGCACCCAGACGACAGTACATCATCACCCTTTCCGGGGCTGCGGAGATCGGCTTGAAGGACGGGACGACCTATCGCTTGGGTGCTGGTGATGTGAATCTGGCCGAGGACCTGACCGGCGGCGGCCATACGACTCGTGTGGTGAGCGATGAGCCGCGTGTCACCGCTACGATCCATCTCGAGGACTGACCGCGGCGGTCGTCGTCACGCTGGTAGGCCGCGTGCGCCGCTGTCGAGTTGTGATACAGCCGATGGCGAACACACCGGCATGGCAAGTGCCCGAGCGTGCAACGTTCACATTCCAGGAGAACCTCCATGAGCCGAGAGAAGGTCGAGATCAGCACCCCCGATGGCACCTGCCCGGCCACCGTGTTCAGGCCGGACGACGACGCCTCGCACCCCGCGGTGATCTTCTACATGGATGGTCTTGGCATTCGCCCGGCGATTCTCGACATGGGTGAGCGGCTTGCGAGCTACGGCTACGTGGTGCTGATGCCCGACCTCTTCTATCGCTATGGTCCCTATGCGCCCATGGTGCCGAAGGATGTGTTCGCGACCGGTGACGTGCGCAAGGCGGTTGGCCCGTATATGAGCACCACGAGCAATCAAAAAGCGGGTGAGGATACGCGCGCCTTTCTGGCCTATCTGGATTCGCGCGGTGATATCCAGGGTACGAAGATCGGCACCACCGGCTATTGCATGGGGGGCGGCATGTCGCTTACCGCCGCTGGCCTGTTTCCAGGGCGTGTTGCGGCCGCTGCGAGCTTTCACGGCGGCGGCCTCGCGACGGATTCGCCAATGAGCCCGCACCTGCTCGCGAGCAAGATGAAGGCCAGTGTCTATGTCGCGGGCGCCGACCAGGACAGCTCCTATCCGCCGGAGCAGGCCGAGCTGCTGGAACGCAGCCTGAGCGCTGCGGGCGTGGCGCACAGGTGTGAGATCTATGCCGGCGCGTTGCATGGATGGACAATGACGGACTTCCCGGTCTATGAGCCGGAATCAGCCGAGCGGCATTGGACCGAGCTGACCGGCTTGTACGCGGGCACGCTCGGCTAGCGTGGCAGGCATTGCGCTGGTGTTGCCTGCCGGCGGCCCGCAGTCGAGGGCCGGGGGTCGATCGG
>JAGRHX010000086.1 GCA_020444775.1 Gammaproteobacteria bacterium | reverse complement strand
ATGACCCGAGTCATTGCTGGTCAGGGTCGCGACGGCTGTTCCGCTCAAGGCCAGGGTCGCGCCGCTGATCGGCAATCCCGTATCGGCCGAAAGGACTCGCCCTGTCAACCCCGCTTGCATCGGCTCGACGACAGGCTGCTCGAACAGCCAGAGCGCACGGAGCGCCAGCGCTGTTACGTAGGCGTCGTCCTGGAAACTTCCATTGCTCGATTGCCCTGCTGACAAGGCCGCAGCAACAGGCATCAGCGCAGTCCGGTCAACGCCGAGCGCCACCAGAGTCTCCAGCACCGAGGCGGTTTCGAAGGGTTCACCGAATGTATTGTCGACCTGCCGTGCGGACTGCAGGAATGTCAGGGAGCGGGCGATTGGCTGGGTCAGCGCAAAGCGATTTCGAAACGCGTACAGCACATGCGCCACGCGTGTCGTGGGAATGACGTGGCTGGTGTTGGCAGGTGCCGCAAGCCAGCCGCCATCCGCCTGTTGGGTAGCAATCAGATAACCCAATGCGCGGGCGGCTTCGGTCTGTCCGCCACGACCGGCTCGGTCCAGTGCCTGCAGCACCCATGCCGTTGTAAGCGGCTCGCTTTGCAATCCCGGCAAGGCTGGAAAGCCGCCATCTTCACCTTGCTCGGCTAGCAGCTCATCAAGCTGGTCCGCCGCCGACTGGCCAAGATCAACCCGGTTGTGGGCCAGTCTCGCCAGCGACAACAGCGTTTCATCATGCTGTTCCCGGGCAAGACCAACGGTCGCAGGAAAGTCGGCAGAACGCGAAAGTATCGAGACCGTCGTGTACGCCTCTGCATTGGTGTCCGCGGCACCGGCCAGGTCTTCGACGCGATGGACTCCCGTTGGCGATTCCCTGCCGCGCAACCATTCCATGCCGCTCGTGACATCGGCATGGGCGAAGAGTGCCGGCGCGAGGCCGGCCAGGAGCAGGCAGGCACGGCCGATCCGATGGCTACGGTACTTCATTGGGATTCGAATCCGTTCTTGAACAGGGTGTCGACGACGGGGGCACCGGAGAAATCGAGTTCCACCTCGGCTTCGTCGGAGAGATTTCCCGGATCCGCGATGCGGTAGCGGAAGCTGTCTTGCAGCGGTCGAGTCGTCGTCAAGGTGTAGATGTACGAACCGTCCAGACCGAGATTGACCTGACCGTGTTCGGGCGCACGCACGAGGCTGGGAACAAGCGTTTCTCCGTCCGGCTCGACATCGTTGGCGAGCAGGCCGTTGGCTGCTTCCACCACAAGCTCGCTTGCGCTCTCCGGAACCTCGTAGTAGTCGGGAAGCGCTTGCGGGGGATCGTCAACCGCCAGCAGGGTGATGCGTACTTCAACAGGGTAGGATTCCAGTTCGCCGTCGCTCACCGCATAGGGAATGCTGACGTCGCCGACCGCATTGCGCTCGGGCACGAAGCGGATATGACCTTCGGGCAGCACCTCGAGCGTGCCGGTTTGCGGAGGCTGCAGCACGACCAGGGATAGCGGCTGTGCTTCCGGGTCGACGTCGTTGGCGAGCAGGCTTTCGAGCTGGCGCGTATCCAATACGCTATCTTCGGCGATGGCATAGGCTTCGCCGACGGCAACAGGTCGCTGGTTGCCGGACGAAGCGACATCGAGGATGGCCCGACCGAGCACGGATAGTTCTCCGTCACTGACCCGATAGGCGAACTCGTCCCGGCCGACGAATTCGGCATCGGGCGCGTACGCAAACGAACCGTTCGATTGCAGGTCGAGCGTGCCATGGCTGCTGCCGGCGTCGAGTTCAACCGTCATCGCCTGTCCTTCGACGTCGCTGTCGTTGGCCAGCACGCCGTCTGCCGCCGCGACCTGGAGCATGCCGTTTCGCTCAACGAGATAGCGATCGGTCTGGGCGCGCGGCGCATCGTTCACCGCTTGCACATCGATCGACGCGGATACCGGTTCGCTGGTCAGATCGCCATCGCTTACGACGTAGTTGAAGGCATCCAATCCAAAATAGTCTGGATCCGGGCGATAGCGGAAGTGGCTGCCCTCGAGTTCAAGGGCACCGTGTGCCGGCGCCTCGCGAAGTACGACGAATAATGCGTCGCCATCCGGATCGGCATCGTTTTCGGTGAGCCCACCCACGTTGTCGCTGTCGAGGATTCCATCCTCCTCGATCGAATAGGTTTCACCCGCAGCGACAGGAGGATGGTTCTGGCCACTGCCAACGGTCAGCGTTACCTGCGCCACGTCGCGAGCCACGCCGTCGGTCGCGGCATAGCGGAATCGGTCCTCGCCGATGAACGCGGGGGCCGGCTGGTAGGAAAATCTGCCATCGACGGATGCCTGAACCTGGCCATGCGCGGGGGCATCGACGAGTTCGACGCCGAGTGTGTCGCCATCGACATCGGAATCGTTGGCGAGCAGCCCGTTCAGGGCATCGATCACAAGCGTCTGGTCGCGGACCGCGTGGTAGAGATCCGGTGAAGCCTCGGGCGGGTCGTTCTGGGCAAAGACCTCGATGCTTGCTCTTGCGCCTTCCGACAGCCGTTCTCCATCGCTTACGCGGTAAAGGATGCGGTCGCTGCCATTGAAGTCTTGCGCCGGAAGATAGGTGAAGTGACCGTCCGGCTGCCAGCTGAACGTACCGTGCTCGGGTGCGGAATCGAGAACAAGGCTCAGTGGCGCACCCTCGAAGTCATGGTCGTTGGCGAGCAGGCTTCCGGACGAATGGGAGTCCAGCAGGTGGTCCTCGAGAACCGCAAATTGCTCGCCAACCGCCACAGGTGGCACGTTGTTCGTCGATCCAATGTCAAGGGTGACACGGCCCAGCTCACTGACTGTCCCCGCGGATGCCGCGTAGGTAAATCCCGTGATGCCGGAAAAGCCCTCGGGCGCCGAGTAATGAAAGGCGCCGTTGGGGTCAAGGATGACCGTGCCCGTATCCGGGGGAACAATGAGTGTGGCCGAGAGTGAGGCAGCGCCGCTGACTTGATCGTTGCCCAGCACGCCTGGAGCGGCGACAGTGGTGGATGGCCCTTCGAATGCGTAGAAGTCATCCTCGACCGCGACCACAACGGCCGGCGCAACCGGTCGAACGACTACACTGACCGCAGCTGCAGAAATCGCGCCGAGCCCATCGTCGACCTGATACTGGAATTGGTCGACGCCGGCA
>JAGRHX010001300.1 GCA_020444775.1 Gammaproteobacteria bacterium | reverse complement strand
TCCGCTACGGCCTACTACCGCCCAGCACTTGGCGACCTCTAGCGCGCTTCGAAAAGGCAATCGCTGCCGTCACTGGGGTGTGGCCATGGGACTATGCAGATGTCTTTTTCTCGGGAAACGCCTGAAGTGAAGTTCCAAAGCGCTTCCAAGTCGCGCCCAGTCGCACCACCATTGCTGCAACAGCACCGAGTGGTGTGAGCGGTTGCTGCCAATGCACACGTTGCCCAGATGTACCACCGAACGACTCCTTGTACGAAAGCAAGGCAGGCTGGTCTGCCGGTGATGTCAAGAAGTTAAAGGCGCCGGAACCTAAGTCGCGACTTGTTTCAATCGCCCATGCCATAGCCGTATATCCCGGCCGTAGTGCAGCGAACCTGTCGATATATCCACCATGTAGGTAGTAGCTGGTTCTGTCTAGGTGTAGAACGGCGACAAAAGCAGCAAGCTCTTGGCGTATCACTGCCTTGCCTACTGTCGGCCCACCAGGCATCGTCGACGCTAAACAGAGGGCGTCGAAATAGGCAGGAGGGTATCGCAGACGACCACCCTGCCGAGAGATGGAGCGCGCGTAGAGCGTATAAAGCTTAGCGCCATCATTGGCTTCTGCAGGGATCATCCGCAGTCCAGCCGAGTCACCCTTACGGAACTTGCGCCGTACCGACGTCGATAGTGTCGACCGCTGCCAGGATTCAAGGTTGTTTAACTGTGTCTCGGCAAGCGTAGTCTCGGATCGAACATCAACCCAAGCCGCCGGCAAAGGCAACGGAGCGCTAAATCTAAGCAACCCGACACTGGATCGACGCAAAGCAGCCGCGATCACGTGCGGATCCTCAATCCGCTGCAGATCTGCCGAGGTCAGGCCAGACGGGAAACGGGGATAGGCGGCGACCAACGGCCCGCGCCGAAACATCGTCCATGGAATACCATCGACCTCAGTGTTACTCGCGCCTAATCCTCGCGCCAACACTTCCTGCCAAAGTGCCAACGCATCTGCTCCGACCTCCCGGCTAGTGACCATCTACCGAATCCATCAATGAGACCAAAGTTCCAGCCACGTTTTTCAACGAGAACTGTGAAGCGCGATCGGCAATACCGCGCGCAAATGCCGACTTCGGTTGAACGAGTGCTTCACGAATTGCGGCCGCAATTGCCTCAGGGTCGGTAGAAGTCGCCACGACTCCACAGGGCGTCTCACCATCGACGAGCAAGGCAAGATCGCCAACCGGAGTCGCGACGATTGCGCAGCCTGCTCGCACTCCATCCGAAAATACCAGCGGGATACTTTCAATCCGGGAAGGAATCACCAGCAGATCCGCAGCCGCCAACGCAGCTCGCGCCTGCTCAACGTCAAGATAGCCTTCGATCCGCAGCGGGCGGCCGGCGGCGGAGAGGCGTACGCCAGAATCGTGGACGTTTGATTCGAGCGGGCCGCCACCCGCAATACAAAACTCTTCGATTCTAGCCCAGTCCCCGTCTGTATCCTCCGCAAGCGCCGACATCAGCAGATCTACCCCTTTGTTCGGGTGCCATCGCCCCAAGAACAGCAGCCGCTTCTTGGGGCCGCCGCGACGGGGCGATGGCATCGGGGCGTAAACGGCGCGCGTGCTCGGGAGGAACTTGAAGGACACGCCGCAAAGCCTCGAGGCATCTTCAGCGAGGTGGACGCCATCGGCGAAACACCCAACTGCTTCACGCGCAACCCGCGAGAGGAGGCCATTCACCACGGGCAGACGCCCAAGAGACCAAATATCGCTACCCAACGCCCATATTGAGTAAGGGATGCCGTGCCGCCGAGCACTGCTACGAGCCCACTGCCCGCAAGGCAGCGCCTAGAGTGCTAGAACATGTGACACTGATCCATTTGCGAATGCGCGGTTGCTTGCGGCCTGCCCCGCAATCAGGACCCTGATTGCCTGCACTGCATCAACGGGATGCCAAAGCCTGAGTGTGGAAAGCGGCTTCTTGGGAGTGGAGTAGCGAAAAACTTCTATTTCTTTCGTCCACTGCTCCCAGGAGTCGGATCGACCCGGTGCCACTACACGAACAGGAACGTGCATTGACAATTCCTGCACAAGATCAGCC
>JAGRHX010001299.1 GCA_020444775.1 Gammaproteobacteria bacterium | reverse complement strand
CCCGCCTCGCCACCTGCCGCCAGCACGCGCTCGAGCTCACCGACCGAGACGATATCGAAGCCAGCGCCGAGCCTTGCCAACAGGTTGAGCACGGCCAGATTGGCGTTTGCCTTGACCGCGTAGCAGATCTGGTGTGGCACCGCGTGCAGGCCGCTGTCGAAAGCCTGATAACGGGCCTCGATCAGGGCTCGCGAGTAGACATACAGCGGTGTTCCGAAGCGGTCCGCGATGGACTCGAGATCGATACCATCACAACACAGCCGGCCTTTGCATCGGCCGAAGCCGGGGCCGGACGGCCGGTCCTCGTCGTTGGCATTTGCTCGGCTCATCGTTCAGCCGCCAGAGGCGCGTGGCTCGCTGCTGCTGCCGGCGTCCTGCGCGGCTTCGGCATCGCGCTGCTCGACCGGCTGCGCCTCGTCGCGCTTCTTGGCCTTGCGGTTCTGCAGGATCTCCTGCTCCACATCCTCGGCGCGATACAGCGGCCCCTTCTGGCCACAGCCAGACAGCGCCATGAGCGTGACGACCAACAGCAGGCCGAGCAGCGCCACCGCGCCTCGCCCACGGACGGTCGATTCCGCCGTGGCCACTGTATGGGCGTCAAAATGGGCGTCGACGTGCCGAGGGCGATTGGGTAGATTTGTCATGAACGTTTCGGGCACTTGAGCGAGCGTAGCCGCATGTTACAGACGGATCCGGCCATTGTAGTAGAGCCCGAAGGCGAGGCCAGCGCATCGGTCATCTGGCTGCATGGGCTCGGCGCGGATGCCAACGATTTCCTGCCGATCGTAGCGCAGTTCGATGAGCGGATACGCACCCGGACGCGCTTCGTCTTCCCCAACGCGCCGGTCCGCTCGGTGACGATCAACGCCGGCTACCGGATGCGCGCGTGGTACGACATCCTCGAGGCCAGCGTGCAGCGGCGGGTCGACGAGCAAGGCATGCTCGAGTCCTCTGCCTACCTGCACACGCTGATCGACGCCCAGATCGACACCGGGATAGCGCCCGAGCGGGTGGTCGCGGCCGGTTTCTCGCAAGGTGGCGCGATTGCGCTGCACGCCGGACTTCGCCATCCGCAGCGGCTGGCCGGGATACTCGCGCTCTCCACCTACATGCCGCTCGCCGAGCGGCTCGACGAGGAGCGCAGCGCGGCCAATCGAGGTGTCAGCATATTTCTCGGGCACGGCAGCGCGGATCCCGTGGTCGGGCTCGGGCTCTGCGAGCAGACCCGACAACGCCTCAAGCAGCTCGACCAACTGGTAGAGCTGCACACCTACCCGATGGAGCACGCAGTGTGTCCCGAGGAGATTCGGGATATCGATAACTGGCTGGAGCGAGTGCTGAACTGAGCACGCACGTGGCGATGCAACGTGTGCCGTCCGGGAAGCTTGCCGGTCGAGCGGAGGGATGGCGAAAGTGACAGCGACCGGAGAGCCGATCCGGAGGTGGTTTTCGAGTCGAAACGTTGGCCGCCGGAATCCGCGCGCTCACCCTGTTCGGGTGCGCATCAGCCGGCGGCCCGATTACATCTGCTCAGCCGCCGCTCTCGTCCGAGCGCGGCGCAGCCGTTCCAGCGCCTTCCGATGATTTCCCGGGCCGTCCACCAGGACGTCCTCCGGAGCGACGGCGACGTCTGCCAGAGCCATCACCGGCGCCTCCGGAACGATGCCGCGAGGACCCTCGCGGGCCATCGGCACGTGGCTTGATGATTCGCTCCGCGGGTGGCTTGGGCTTGATGAGCAGCGCCGGGTCGAGTGTGGCAACCGGGATCTTCTTGCCGATGAACTCCTCGATCTCAGGCAGCGAGAACACATAGCTCTCGCAGCCGAAACTGATGGCGTCGCCAGACTGGCCGGCACGCGCGGTGCGTCCGACCCGGTGCACGTAGTCTTCGGGATCCTGCGGCAGGTCGTAATTGATGACATGGCTCACGTCATCGATATGCAGGCCGCGTGCCGCGACGTCGGTAGCCACCAGCACCTGCAGCTCGCCGGACTTGAACCGTTCCAGCAGGCTCAGACGCTTGCGCTGCGGCACGTCGCCGGTGAGCAATGCCGCACCGATATCGTTGCCTATCAGATAGCGTGCGACCCGTTCCGCGTCCCGTTTGGTGTTGGTGAAGACCACGGTGCGGCTGGGGTCCATGCTCCTCATCAGACCCAGCAGCAGCGGGATCTTGTCCTCCTTGGACACATGGAAGACCTGCTGCGTGACCCGTTCCACCGTCACCTGGTCCGGTGGATTGGCATCGACCGTCTGCGGCGCGTTCATGTGCTCGTAGGCAAGCTCGGTGACGCGCAAGCTCAAGGTCGCGGAGAAGAGCATGTTGAGCCGCTCGCTGGCCGGCGGCATGCGACGCAGCATGTAGCGCACGTCCTTGATGAAGCCCAG
>JAGRHX010000085.1 GCA_020444775.1 Gammaproteobacteria bacterium | reverse complement strand
GCAGTCGGGCCAGCGCAAGGTCGATGCCCGGCTCGTCACTCGGCCAGGCGAACCTGCACGGTGCGCAGCTCGTGGGCGAAGTCCGTGCGTGCCATCTCGTAGTAGTAGTGAAGCGTGCTGCCTACCCGCAAGCATTCCACGTAGCGCAGCGTGCCGCGTCCATGCGGGGACCGGATTCGGCCGTGTCCCCAATCGACCTTGTGGAAGTTGCGAAGATCGGTGCTGATCGCGAGGCTGGGGCTGTCGGTGTAGTTCGCGCCGCTGTTGGGGCGGCCATCGTAGATCGCCGTGAACACCGGTGGTGTGTAGACCAGCGCGCTGATTCGGGTCATGTATCGATCCCAGCTCTCCCCGGGCACTATCACATCCCCGTGCCACGTCCAGCGAAGGCCATCAACGCTGGTTGCAAGCGCGGTGGTGGAGGCAATCTCACCAGAGACGAAGGCGTTTCCCTCTCGATGCATGCGGTCGAACTTCGCGAAGTCCGCGCCGGGTGGCTTGGGTGCGGCGTTGACGTACATGTGCCACAGCCCGCCCACCTGGTAGATCACGGGATCCTTGACGCCCTCGGTGCCGGTCGCATCAGGGCTCAGCACGGTGATGCGTCGCGCGGGATCGAAGTCACGTGGGTGGCCGGCCTCCAGCATGTCGATGTGCCAGCGGTAGTCGTGTCGCGAGCTGTAGCTGACATACAGCCGGAAGCGCCCATCCGAGGTGACAGCGAGGCAGGATTTCTCGATCGACAGGGCCTCGAAGGCATCCTTGGACGCGCTCCAGACCTTCTCGAAACGCACCCCGTCCGGGCTGGTGGCGACCACGGTCTCGCCGCCACGACCGGCACGACCGTGGTCACGCAGCTGGGTGCGGATCCGATAGCTCAAATAGAAGGTGCTGTCGCGGTCATCGAACAGCGCGCTGGGCCCACCCGCCCAGCAGCCTTCGTCCTGGCAGGGGGGCTCGGCGACGACGGTACCGGCAAGTGGATCGAACAAGGGTAGCGAGCCGGCCATCTTGCGGTGGGACTGGTCGAAGGGGTCCAGCCCGGTACTGACCGGTGGGTGCGCTTGGGACATGTGTGGCTCCATTGGCGGTGGCGTGGCCGGTGGCGGGTACACGATGAGGTGCGAGCCGCGAGCCGCACCTCATCAAACCGACGTGAGCCGGCCAGGATACCGGCTTCGATGCGGTTCTCGCACGCTGTCGCCATGCGGATCCCTCACAGACCCGCCGCGACCTCCGCCAGCGCGCGCATCGTCTGCGCGGCGGCCTGCTCGGACAGCCCGGGCCAGCGCACCCGGGCGATCAGATGATCGATGCCCAGCTCGTCACGCAGCCAGCGCAGCTGCTCGGCGACCGAGCGTCGGTCGCCAACCAGGAACTTGCCCGCCATCTGTGCCTCGAAGTTCGCCCGATCGTCGACGTGCGTGTTGCTCGACTCCACGCCCCAGGCCTGATAGCTGCGGTACTTGGCATACAGCACAGGCGTTGCGGTGGCCCGCGCCGCCTGCTCGCTGTCGGCGATCAAGCACTCGCGCATGGTCGGTCGCTCCGGCGCCGGCGCTTGCTCGGCACGGGCCGCGTCGAAGACCTGATAGAGCCCACGTAGCTCTTCGAAGCTGGGATTCATGCTCGAGACCCAGACATCGCCGATACGTGCAGCGCGGTGTACCGCCGCGCTGACCCCACCGCCGATCCACACCGGGGGCCCGCCGACCTGCTTGGGCTTGAGGCTGATCGCGACCTCGTTCAGCGTGAAGTGACGACCGGCATGGCTGACGCGCGGCTCACGCCAGAGCCGACGGATTATCTCCAGTGCCTCGACGAAGCGCCCGACGCGCTCGGCCCTGGGCACCGCCATGGCCTCGAACTCGGCGTCGCGATAGCCCATGCCAGCGCCGAAGATGAGACGACCGCCGGTGATCCAATCGAGACTGGCCATGTCCTCGGCCAGCACCACCGGGTGGGTGAAGGGCAGCAGGTAGACGCCGGTGCCGAGGCGCAGCGTCCGCGTATGTGCGGCCAACAGCCCGAGCAGTGGGGTCGGCTGCAGCGATGCGTAGGGCGCCGACACATAGTGCTGCGGCACCCATAAGGAGTCGAAACCGAGTGATTCGGCAAGCTCGGCCTGGCGAACGAGGGCCGCCAGCTCGCTCTCCAGATCCGAACCGCTTTGCGCCAGATCCCACTGTGCCTGCAGGAACACTCCAATCTTCATGTATACATCCCCCATTCGAGCGTTGCTGTGATGGCACTGGCGCATTGCCAGCGGTGTCCGCTGGCGCTCATTCGACGGTCAGCAGACGTGCCAGCAGGGCCTCGACCAGGGTCGGATCCGGATGCGCGGTGCCGGCGCTGCTGACCGCGGCGGCACCCGCCGCCATGCCCCGCGCGAATGCACGTTCGGCTGCCTCACCCCGGGCCAGCCCCAGGACCATGCCGGCGACGAAGCTGTCACCGGCGCCCACCTCGCTGCGCACGCTGACCTCCAGCGCCGGGAGACGATGCACGCCCTGCGCGGTCGCCAGCAGCGCGCCTTGCCCGGCCAGCGAGATCACCAGCATCTGCGCGGCATGCTCACGGACCAGCTTCAACGCCGCTGCCTCCAAGGCCGCGTCGTCGGCAAGCGGCTGTCCCACCAGGCTCTCGAACTCACGGCGACTGGGCTTGGCCAGGGCAATACCCTTGCGCAGGGCATGAGCCAACGCCGGTCCAGAGGTGTCGAGCACGAAATGTTGGCCGCGGCGCCGGGCGATCTCGGCGGCGCGGGCATAGAAATCCTCGGGCACGCCACGTGGCAGACTGCCGCTCGCGACGATCCACTCGGCCTCGCTGTGCTGCAGATGGTCGAGCACCGATTGCCATTCCTCGGCGGACAGCACCGGTCCGGGTGTGACGAAACGAAAGGCGCGACCGCTGTCGCTCTCGTGCACGTTCATCGCCACCCGGGTACGACCACGAATGGGTATGGCGCTGTACGGCACACCGTGTGCACCGAGCAGCTCCTCGTAGAGCAGCCCGGTGGCGCCGCCCACCATGATCAGGGCACGTGCCTCGCCGCCAAGGTCATGGACGACGCGCGCGACGTTCACACCACCGCCACCGGGGTCGTATTGCTCTTCGCTGGTGCGCAGCTTGTGATCGGGCAGCACGCGTGGTGTCGCGCAGGTGATGTCGACCGCGGGATTCAGGGTCAGGGTCAGGATCCGTTCTGTCATCCGTATACTCTAGCGTGGAATACACGCCGGCTCACGGCCGCGGCCAGCTGAGGGTCCGGGCCGCCTCGATGCGCCGCGCGCGGTCGGTGCCGGTGGCTTGCTCTCGACGTCTGACACCACGGTGGTCGATGTGAACAGCTTCGCGCAGATCCGCAGCAACGTGCGACTTGCCTACACCGGCTGGTTCGCGGTAGTGGCGATCAGCGTCTCGGCGCTGGCCCTGACCAATCTGCTGTTTCGCTACTGGGAGGTCGGTGCCTCGGCCATGTTCAGCCTGATCCTCACCTGGTACCGGCAGATCGCGCACGCGCTGCTAGGCTACCTGAGCATGTTGCTGAGCCTGCACCTGTCACCCACCGCCAAGGACCTGCTGACCCTCTGGTTGATGCTGGGTGGGCTGGTGGCGCGCACGCTGGACTACGTCTACCGGCGCGGCCATCCCTTCGACCATCCGCCAGATGTGATCGGTGTCCTCCTGCTCGATCGTCTGGCCACCGATTACCGGGTCGGCCGCGCGCTGACCCTGGTCGCGGCGACCGCGTTTGCCTGGCCGTACTTCGTGCTGCGATTCGCACGCCGGCCCTATCTGATGACCGCCGGTGGCCTTGCGCTGTACATCTCGAATGACCGGCGAACCCGCAGCAGCTTCACCTACGACACGCTCGAGTTCGATTCGAGACTGATCTTCCTCGTCTATCTGGCAACGCTGTCGCTGGCGTGTGTGACGTTCTTCGCGCTGAACGCGATGCTGCCTTCGGTGGCGTGAAGCCCAGCTGACG
>JAGRHX010001298.1 GCA_020444775.1 Gammaproteobacteria bacterium | reverse complement strand
CGCCCGCGGCGATCACACACGGCAACCTCAGCGTCACGATCAGCAACGAGCCGGTGATCAGTCAGCCGGCGCCAGGCTCGGCCGGTGCCACCGTGGTGGCCCCACAGAGCAACATCGAGGTGAACCAGGAGCAGAGTCGCATGTTCTTGTTCTCGCCCGGCGTGACCCTGCAGGAGATCGTACGTGCGGTGAATCGGGTCGGTGCGGCACCGGGTGACCTGGTGGCGATCCTCGAGGCCCTCAAGGAGGCCGGTGCCTTGCGCGCCGAGCTGATCGTGATTTGAGGGCGTTTCGATGTCAGTTTCCGACCAACTTCGATTGTCTGCGGTCAGCACGCTGTATGCGAGCCGGGCCTTGGATCAAGCGCACGATGCGAACGGACGTGGATCGGTGACCCGGGCGCAGCGTCAGCTGCAAGATGCTGCCCAGCAGTTCGAGGCGCTGCTGATCAAGACCATGCTCAAGCAGGCACGCAGCGCGCAGACCGGGAATGCATTGTTCAACGACCCGCGCAACGGCGTGTACGGCGATCTGTACGATGACCAGATTGCCAGCAAGCTTGCGGCTTCGGGCCGGCTTGGGTTTGCCGACGTCATCTATCGGAACCTCGCGCCAGCCGATCCGTCAGCGCCCGCGACGGATGCGGCGCGCGTGCTGGAACCACCGGTGCGCACACCCTGGTTGCGCGCCGTCGTGCCGGTGACCGCCGCGACACCCCGGCCATCCCGACTCGACGCCTCGCGTGATCTGCGTGGATCCGATACCGGGCGCGCCACGCGCGCGGCGGGCAATGCGCAGACCACCGCCGGCGGGCGCGGCGCGCCGTGGGATGCGCCGCGCGATTTCGTCGACGAGCTGTGGCCCGCGGCGAGGCAGGCGGCCGAGCGCATCGGCACGGTGCCCGAGGCGGTGCTAGCGGTGGCCGCGCTGGAGACCGGTTGGGGCAAGCACGTGCCGCCGCGCGGTGATGGCAGCAGCAGCAACAATCTGTTCGGCATCAAGGCTCGACGTGGCAGCGATCAGCCGAAGATCTACGCCTCGACCCTGGAGTTCGAACAAGGTGCCTTCCAGCGCAGGGTGGAGCCGTTCCGGGCCTACGAGACGCCTGCCGAGGCCATCCACGACTTCGCCCGCCTGGTCACGACCAGTCCGCGCTACGCCGATGCACGCAACAACGGGGGGGACGCAGTGGCCTTCGTGCGTGCCTTGCACAAGGCCGGCTACGCCACCGATCCGAACTACAGCGGCAAGCTGGAACGGGTGTTGGCGAGCTCGCAGATGCGCGCGGCGGTCGAGCGCAACAGCGCGACCTGAGCCACCCGGCGTGCCAGGCATTAACGTCTACCCGTGCCGGGTCTGACGGCCGTGTCTCATGGCTGATGACGTCGGTCGTGCGGAGTGTCTCGAAGAGGCCCGGAACGCGTCCTTCAGGGTCCGGTCCGGGCTCCCGCGCCGCCGGTCCGGCGCCGCCGTGTGGGCGTGGATCGGGACCCGTCGCTCATTCCGAGTGGTGTTCCCGCCACGCAGCGCAAGCCCTTGAATCGGTGCAGTCCACGGCCGGGACCAAGGCTCGGTCCGGGGAGTGACTCGGGGACCTGCGCTGTGAGCGTGCGCGCGTTGCGCGGGTTTGCCCAAGAGTACTGAGGATATCCACTTTTCTTCCGCTAAACCGACCAGGACCACGCCATGGGAGAGCGTTGTGGCTGATGCACTGAATATCGGATTGTCCGGACTGCTCGCGGCGCAGCGATCGCTCGCGACCACCAGTCACAACATCTCCAACGTCAACACGCCCGGCTATTCGCGCCAGCGTACCCTGCAGTCGGCGCCGATGCCGGACGTGTTCGGGAATGGGTTCTTCGGCCGCGGGGTGCAGACCAACACCACCGAGCGCATCCATGACACGTTCTTGGAGACACGTCTGCGCGAGGCCGAGACGGAGCATGGTCGGCTGCGCAGCTTCGACGATTTCGCCAGTCAGCTAGACGAGCTGCTGGCCAGCGAAGAGGGCGGCCTGTCGGTGACCTTGCAGGGCTTCTTCGACGCCTTGCAGGAGGTGTCGACCAACCCGTCCTCGATTCCCGCGCGTCAGGTGCTGCTGAACGAGGCGGAGAATCTGAGCAGCCGCTTCAAGTACATCGACCGGCGTGTGCAGGCCATGGATGGCGATCTGAACCGGCGCGTCGAGACCACGGTCCAGGACATCAATACCCTCGCTCGGGAGATTGCAGACCTCAACGAGGCCATCGTCCTCAACAGCGGCCGGGGTGGCGGCAATCCGCCCAACGATCTGCTGGACCAGCGAGAGAACGCCTTGCGCGAGCTGAGCCGACTCACGCGGGTCTCCACGGTCGCCCAGGATGACGGCGCGCTCAACGTCTTCATCGGCAACGGTCAGAGCCTGGTCGTGGGCAAGCTGGCCTCGACCCTGACCACCATTCCCGACGCCGACAACCCGGCCATTCTGGACGTGGCCTATGACCTCAACGGCACCCAGGTGCCGATCGGCCGGCTCTTGCAGGGCGGTGAGCTCGGCGGTCTGTTCGACGTCCACGACCAGCTCTTGGACGCGGTCGGGCTGGAGCTCGACCGGGTGGCTACGGTCCTGGGCGAAACGATGAACGCCCAGCATCGCAAGGGCGTGGATCTGAACGGCGATCTGGGTAGCGACCTGTTCACGATCACCAGCGGTGAGATCGTCCACAGCACCGGCAATACCGGCACCGCTACCTTGAGTCTGAACGTCACCGACTACAGTGCTCTCAAGGCGGCCAGCTACACGATGCGCTACGACGGCACCAACTACAGCCTGGTGAGCGACCTCGATGGCAGCAGCGTCAGCGGCGCGGGCCCGAGCCTCAGCCTGGATGGCTTCAGCGTCACGGTCGGTGCCGGCGCCGTGGCCGGTGATCGGTTCCAGATCAAGCCCACCGGCAACGGTGCCGAGAAGCTGTCGGTGAAGCTGACCGATCTGAGCAAGGTGGCGGTCGGTGCGCCCTTGGACGTCTCGGCCGGGTCGGCCAACGTCAACAGCGCGCGTCTGGGCAGCGTGGTCATCGACGATGCCGGCAACGCGAACCTGAAGCGTCCGGTGCGCCTGACCTTTCATGAGTCGCCGGCCAGCTTCGACGTGGTCGACGTGACGTCCGGAACCTCACTGGCCAGTGGGGTCGCCTACACCACCGGTGACACCTACAGCGTCAATGGCTGGACGCTGACCATCGGCCAGGCGCCCAAGGAGGGCGATCAGTTCACCGTCGGCCCGACCGTCAGCGCCAGCGGTGACAATCGCAACGCCGACCTGATGGCGCAGCTGCGACAGCAACCGCTGATCGAGGGCCGCTCCGACTTCCAGCAGACCTATGCCTCCATGGTCGGGCGGATCGGCGCGGTCGCGCGGCAATCGCATGCCACCACCCAGGCCCAGGCACGACTCACCGAGCAGGCCAGCGCGGCGCGCGAATCAGTGTCTGGCGTCAACCTCGACGAGGAGGCCGTCAACCTGGCGCGCTTCCAGCAGTCCTATCAGGCATCGGCGCAGGTCATCCAGATGGGCAGCTCGTTGTTCCAGACCCTGATCGGCGTGTTGCGCGGCTGATGCCGCCGGCATCCAGGCACGGCGTCCGGACAACAGGCCAGGAGAACCACCATGACCCGAATCTCCAGCAGCTTCTACTTCGAGCGGATGAAGGCCGAGCTCGGCCGCCAGCAGACCGCGCTGGCCAGGAACCAGGAGCAGATCGGCACCGGCAAGAAGCTGCTGCGGCCGTCAGATGACCCGGCCGCCTCGGCGCGGTTGCTCGACATCAAGCAATCGGTCGCCAGTCTCAAGCAATACCGTGAGAACGGGGTGCACGCGGAACAGCGCCTGGGTATGGAAGAAACCACGCTGGAGAGCGTGACCGAGCTGCTGCAGCGCGTGCAGACCCTGGCGGTCGCGGCGAGCAACTCGGCAATTCAATCCGAAGAGACCCGAGCCGCCTATGCCGCCGAGGTCCGTGAGCGCCTCGAGGCGCTTGTCGACCTGGGCAACACCCGCAACGGTGACGGCGAGTTCCTGTTCTCCGGCTTCAAGGGCAAGACCATGCCATTCGTGAAGCAGGGCGACACGGTGATCTACCAGGGCGACCAGGGCCGGCCTTCAGTCCACGTCGGACCGGACCGCGAGGTCGCGGTTGGCGACTCCGGTGATGCGGTGTTCATGCGCAGCCGCGACGGCAACGGTCAGGTCACGGTCGGCGCCGCGGCCGGCAACACCGGAACCGGGGTCATCGACCCGGCCACGGTGGTCGACGCCGCCGCGACCACAACCGCCGACTACGAGGTGGTGTTCACCAGTTCCACCACCTTCGACGTGGTCAATACCACGACCTCCGCCACCGTCCTCGCCGCTCAGACCTTCGTCGATGGCAGCGCCTTCGAGTTCGACGGGCTGTCGGTGAGCATCTCCGGCACCCCGGCAAATGGCGACCGCTTCACGGTTTCACCGAGTCGTTCGGTCAGCGTGTTCAAGACCCTGCAGGATTTCATCGATACCCTGGACGCGCCGAACAGCACCGTTCAGGAAAAGACCCGCTACAAGCAGGACATGGCCTCGGTTCTGTCGAATCTGGAGCAGGCTCAGGATCACATGCTGCGCACGCGCGCCTCGGTCGGCGCCCGGCTCAACGCCGTGGACACCACCGACGATGACAGCGAGGCGGCGCTGGCCCAGCTCAGCGTCACCATGTCCGAGATCGAGGACCTGGATTACGCCGAGGCAATCAGCCAGATGCAGTTTCGACTCACGACGTTGGAGGCAGTGCAGAAGACCTTTGTCAACCTGCAGAACACGACCTTGATCGGTCAACTCCGATTCTGATTCCTGCCATCCGGTCCGTATCGCGAGCAGCTCTTGCTCCAGATACGGACCCAGTCGATCGAGAGCCGCCGCGCGCTTGCTCTCATTGAATCCGACCGCACGCTTTCCCTGCTGAATTCCCGCTTTCCGCCGAGTGTCGCTCGCCAATTCCGCGGCCCGCCATCAATACTCGTCTACCGGTCCGCACCGTGCCATTGGTGCGCGAATGCCAGAGCGTGTGTTCATCCCAGGTCATCTGGGAACATACGCCCATGGTATCGATACGATGCTGGATCCATGGGCCCGAGAATGCCGCGAAC
>JAGRHX010000009.1 GCA_020444775.1 Gammaproteobacteria bacterium | reverse complement strand
GCGTGCCGGCCTTGGACAGATGTGATTGAGGCCCGTCCTCGCGAACCGTCTCACCGATCTGCGACATCGACAATCGCCGGATCATGATCGGACCGACCAGCAGGGAGATGGTCAGCGCGGTCAGCACACCGAGAATGCCGCGCAGGGTCAGGTAGCGGAACACATCGAATGCGCCGTGGTACTGGGTCAGCCATTCGCTCAGTGCGAGCAACATGTCCGCCCCTCCGTCCGCAAGACCTCCACCACCTGCTCCATGCGCATCACACGCGAGCCTTTGACCAGGACGTTCACGGGTTCGTCCAGCTCCTCATGGGCGCGGGTCAGCCGTTCGCGCAGATACTCGCTCAGCGTCTCGCGATCGTCGAAATGCAGCGCACCTTCGCCAAATGCATCGCTCGCGTGACGTGCCATCTCCCCCAGCGTGAACAGTCGTCGAACGCCGTGCGCACGAGCCTGCCCGGCAACCTGCCGGTGATACTCGATACCCGCTTCGCCGAGCTCGCCCATCTCACCCAGGACCAGCCAGTGCTGCCCGGACAGCGCCTGCAGTACCTCGAGCCCGGCACGCAGGCTCTCGGGATTGGCGTTGTAGGTGTCGTCCAGCAGACGCTGCCCACCGCACAGGAGGATCGTCTGCAAGCGGCCCTGCTCGGCCACGACCCGGCTCAGCCCCTCGGAAATCGCGCTCGCCGACACGCCGGCCGCGATCGCCGCCGCGCATGCTGCCGCGGCGTTCATGGCGTTGTGGCGTCCGGGCAATGCAAGGCGCGCATCGATGAGTCCGATCGGGGTCCGCAGTTGCAGTCGCTGAACGTTTCCGTCCACCACCGCGCTGACCGACACGTCGGCCTGCGGCTGTGTGCCGAAGCTCAGACATCGGCGTCCACCGGCCCGCTCCCGAAGCAGCGCCTGGAAACGGTCCTCGGCGTTGACCACCGCGACACCGTCCTGTGGCAACGCCTCGAACAGCTCGGCCTTGGCCCGCGCGACGTTCTCAACGCTGCCAAAACCCTCGATGTGCGCGGGCGCAATCTGTGTGATCACGCCCACCTGTGGTCGGGCGATGCCAGCCAGATACCGAATCTCGCCAACATGATTGGCGCCCATCTCCACCACCAGATAGCGAACACTGGAGTCGAGTCCGAACAATGTCAACGGGACACCGATCTCGTTGTTGAGGTTGCCACGGGTCGCCAGGGTCGGCGCCTCGCCAGCTAGGATCGTGGCGAGCATGTTCTTCACCGTGGTCTTGCCGTTGCTACCGGTCACGCCCAGGGCCCGCGGCGTGTGCCGGGCACGCCAATCCGCGGCCAAAGCGCCGAGCGCGCGTAGGGTGTCATCGACCTGCACCTGTGGCAGCTCGGCCTGTACACAATGATCGACCAGGGCTGCCACGGCACCCGCCTCGGCCGCGCTCGCGACGAATCGATGTCCGTCGAAGTTCGGACCGCGCAGGGCGACGAACAGGTTGCCCGGTTGCAGCCGACGGCTGTCGGTGCATACGCCGATCACACGTCGCGTCTCAGCCGATCGCGGCAGATTGCAGCAGGAGGCCTGCAACACGCTCGCCAGCTCCATCACGCTCAGGTTCAGCATGCGCGTGACCCTCGCTCGCGGACCCGGGCCAGCAAAGCCGACGTGGCCTGCTCCGCGTCACTGAAAGGGATGCGGTGTCGGGAGACCAGCTGGTAGAGCTCGTGACCCTTGCCGGCGATCAGCACGCAGTCGGTCGCGTGCGCCTGGGCGATGGCCACTCGGATGGCGGCCGCGCGATCCCGCTCCACCACAGCCGACTCCGGTCGCTGCATGCCGGACAGGATGGCGCTGACGATCACGTCGCCGTCCTCGCCACGCGGATTGTCGTCTGTGACCACCACCCGGTCGGCGTAGCCTTCGGCAACGGCCCCCATCTGCGCCCGCTTGCCGGCATCGCGGTCGCCGCCGCAGCCGAATACGCACCACAGATGACCGCTGGTAGTCGTACGGGCAGCTTCCAACGCCCGCGCCAGGGCATCCGGTGTATGCGCGTAGTCGACCAACACCACGGGTGTAGGATCAGCGGGTGTAGGATCATCGGTCGTGGCGCCGCCCGGGGCCTCGATACGCTGCAGTCGGCCGGCCACCGGCATCAGATCGTGCAGGGCGTCGCAGGCGGTGCCGAGCCTGACGTCGTGCAACAACAACACGCTCAGCGCGGCCAACGCATTGTCCAGGTTGAACTGCCCTACCAGCCCTAGACGTAGCTCGGCGCAGCCTTCCTTCGTCCACACGCGCGCACGTTGCTCGACCCCGTCAACCTGCACCGAGCTGGCACGTACGTCAGCATCGGCAGCGCGCCCGTAGCGCAGGATCCGCACGCCCGCGTGCGCAGCCCGGCGCCGCAGATCGTCGTGGATCTCGATGGACAGCGGGTCGTCGGCATTCAAGGCCACACGCGCGATCTCGGCCCGCGTGAACAGGCACCGCTTGGCGGCCGCATAGCTGTTCAGATCGCCGTGGTAATCAAGGTGATCGCGGGACAGATTGGTGAATACCGCGGTGTCCACCTTCAGCCCTTCGAGGCGACGCTGCTCGAGCGCGTGCGAGGATGCCTCGGCAATCACATAACGTGCCCCGACCTCGACCATCTGCGCGATCTCGGCATGCAGATCCAACAGTCCCGGTGTGGTCAGGCCCACGTCGCGCAGCGCGCCGCGGAATCCGCAGCCCAAGGTGCCGATGAGTCCGCTCGGTCCCAACCCCAGGTCATCGAGCGCCTGCGCGATGAAATGGCTCACGCTGGTCTTACCGTTGGTTCCGGTGACCGCGACCACGGTGCAACGCGCCGAGGCATGGCCATGGAACCGATCCGCTATCGTGCCCGCCGCGTGCATGAGATCCGTGGCACCGATCTCGACCACCGATCGCGCGGTCCCCTTGCCGCGCAGCGATACCACGTCCGCCCCCTGCCGCAGTATCGCGATCGCGCCACGCTCGACCGCCTCGTCCAGGTAGCGGTCACCACGATCGCGACTCCCCTGCCGGGCGATGAACAGGCTGCCCTCGACCACCCGTCGGCTGTCCTCGCTGAGCGCCAGCACATCGCGATCCATGCCGGTCGGTAGCTCGACGAGACCAGCGAGCAGCATGCTCAATCGGCGACTCGTGCGTGGCTTGCTCATCGAATCACTCATCGAACCATTGTGGGCCGCGCTCATTGCCGTGCCGCCTTGCGATCGTCGGCCTGGCGGTCACGTGCCGCCAGTGAACGCGTGGATCGCGCCACCGGCGCGACGTCGGCAAGCGCCGCACGGATGACACTGTCATCGATGGTCGCGAGGATCCGCTTACCGTTGCTTCCGTCCGGCGCGACGCCCATCACCCTCAACGCCGTGGCCACCGTGGCAGCGAACACCGGAGCCGCTATCTCACCCCCAAAGTGCGCGTCCCCTCTGGGCTCGTCGATCACCACGATCATGACGATCCGCGGGTAGCTCATGGGCGCCATGCCGGCGAAGTAGGACTGGTAGCGATCCTCCGAGTAACCGCCTGCCGTGACCTTGTGCACGGTGCCGGTCTTGCCGCCCACTCTATAGCCGGCGACCCGCGCCCGGCGGCCCGTGCCTTCGTCCTCGACCACCAGCTCGAGCATGCGCCGGATGTCACGCGCGGTGCGCGCGGACATCACCCGTGGACCGACCACCGGCTTCTCGCCATGGACCAGCGACACCGAGGGCAACACGCCACCATTGGCAATCGCCGCGTAGGCACGGGCGAGCTGCAGCGCCGTCACCGACAAGCCGTAGCCGTAAGAGACAGTGATCCGATTGACATCGCGCCAATCACGGTAGTTGGGCATGACTCCACGTGCCTCGCCCGGAAATTCACTACCGGGCGCATGACCCAGGCCGGCCAGATCGTACACTCCCCACAGCTGCTCCGGATCGATGGACATGGCCACCTTGGCAGCCCCCACGTTGCTGGATTTCTGGATGACGGTAGAGAGCTCAATCTGGCCGTAATTGCGATGGTCCTTGACCGTATAGGAACCGATCTTCAGATACCCTGGCCGCGTGTCAATCATGGTATCGAAACGATACTGACCGGATTCCAACGCGGCGGCCACCGCGAACGGCTTGATCGTGGACCCTGGCTCGAAGACATCGGTGACAGCACGATTCCTGAACCGCTCGTCGATCCGGTCGGCCTTGTTGTTGGGATTGAAGGCCGGCTGATTGACCATTGCCAGTACCTGCCCGGTGTGTGGGTCGAGGACTATGGCGGAGCCGGCGCGCGCACGTTGGTGTCGGACCGCGGTCAACAAGGCCCTATAGGCGATGTACTGGATGCGTCGGTCGATGCTCAGCCGCAGCTCGCGACCCGGCTTGGGGGCGCGGATGCTGGCCACGGGCTCGACGAACTCGCCACGCCGATCGCGTAACACGCGCTCGACGCCGGGCTCACCGCGCAACCACTCGTCGAAGGCCAGCTCCAGGCCTTCCTGCCCCTCGTCGGCGACGTTCGTGAAGCCGACCACATGGCCGGTGAGCTCTCCAGACGGGTAGTAGCGGCGATACTCGCGACGCGCGTACACACCGGGTAGCGCCAGGGACAGCACCTCCTCGGCCAACGCTGGATCGAGCTGCCGCTTCAGATAGACGAACTCCCGCCGGCTGAGCCGCTTGAGACGATTGTTGAGCTGATCCAGGTCGAGCTTGAGCAGCTCGCACAGTCGCTTCCAGTCAGCGGTCCTGGACGGCTGGTCCGTGGCGAAGACCTCCTGCGGATTGACCCAGATGGACTGCACCGGCGTGCTCACGGCCAACGGCTCGCCGCGCCGATCGACGATGTTGCCGCGATGCGCGGATACGGTCATATCGCGCAGATAGCGCGCCCGTCCTTCCTGCTTGAGGAACTCACCCTGGTTGACCTGCAGATCCACGCAGCGCCAGATGAGCAATGCCGCGGACGCGAGCACCACCACCCGCACGACTGCACGCCGACGTGGCCGTGGTCTGGGCCGCGCCGCCGCTTGCGCCTCGAACATCTCACGCAACATGGCTCAGTCACCACCCGCCGGCCGAGCCGGCGCAGCGCGTGCGGGCACCGCCGAATCGCTGACCACCGCCCTCGCCGGATCTGATGCATGAGCTGGCGACCGATTGCGGTCGGGCACCGATTCCAGGGCCAGCGGCGTACGCACCTCGCCGTTCGTCCACGCCGAGCGCAGCAACAGCTCGACCTGCTGGGCGTCCGGCGAATACAGCCTCAGCTTCTCTGCCGCCAGCTGCTCCACACGCTCGGGCGCGGCCAGGGTGCTCTGCTCGATCTGAAGCTGCCCCCACTCAATCTGCAGCTGATCGCGCGTCTGCTCGAGCTCCCGCAGCTCACCGAACAGCGTGCGCCGGGCGTGCTGCGTGTAGACCAGTCCAACCGAGGAACCGATCAACAACACGGACAGTGCGATCAACACACCGGAACCGGCCGGCAGTGAAAGCATCGCCAGGGATCTGGAGCCGCCATCCGCGCGAGCTACCGCATGTGCGTCCACGGACGGCTTCATGATTGCCCCACTGCTCGCTTCTCCGCCCAGCGCAGACAGGCGCTGCGGGCACGCGGGTTACGCGCCAGCTCCGCTTGCGAAGGCCGCAACGGACCTTCGACCCTGCTCAGCAGGGGCGCTTCCGCATCCTCGGCGACGGGCCTGTGTCGGGATGGCCGCGGCGGATTGAAATGCGACCGAAAGAAACGCTTGACGATGCGGTCCTCCAGGGAATGAAAGCTGATGACCAGCATCCGGCCACCGTCGGCAAGCAGATCCAGACCGCCATGCAGCGCCCGTTCGAGCTCGCGCAGTTCCTGATTGACGAAAATTCGTATCGCCTGAAAACTACGCGTGGCCGGGTGTGGGGCGCGCGCGGCACCGGCATCGCGGCCGGAACGGGAAGCACGCTGGCGCGGCAGACACTCGCTGATGATGGAGGCCAGGCGCAGCGTACGATCGACCGGAGCATGCTCGCGCTCACGTACGATCGCGGTGGCGATCCGGCGCGCATGACGTTCCTCGCCGTAGTCACGCAGCACGCCGGCGATCTCGGCGTCATCGGCCGCGGCGAGCCATTGAGCTGCGCTGATGCCCCGGCTGGTATCCATACGCATGTCCAGGGGTCCGTCACGCATGAAGCTGAAGCCGCGACCGGCATCATCGAGCTGCGGCGAGGAGACGCCGATATCGAGCAACAGGCCGTCTACCGACTGCCCGTCGAAGACCGCCGGCACAATCTCACCCAGATCGCCGAAGGCGGCATGCCGGACCAGAACCCGCGAATCGGTGTCCGCCAGCGCCCGCGCCTGATCGACGGCTGCCGGATCACGATCCATGACCAGCAAGCGCGCGTCCGGAGACAGCCGCGCGAGCAAGGCACGCGCGTGGCCACCACGACCGAAGGTCGCGTCCACGAAGCGGCCGCTGCGGCGTTGTTCGAGCAATGGACACAAGATCGCTACAACCTCGTCCAGCAGGACCGGCACGTGGGTGGCCGATACGGAGGCGGAATGTTGCATGGCCCTCCCCCGCTCAGTGCAACAACACGGCGGCCGGGCCCGACTGAGCAGGCTCGGTCCAGCTGGCGTGCGGATTGACCGTGGACCAGACACCTTGGGTCGACGGGAGGGTCGACGGGACCCCGTGGCCCGCCCCTTGCCGGGTCGCGCCCACTGAGCTTCGGGTAGACGGCCATGCGTTCATCAAAGCACCAGATCGCGCAAGGCTTCGGATGGATTGCTGCGCAGATCCTCGACCTCGCTGAGCAGCTGCTCACGACGCGCGGTCCAGGTCTGCTCGTCCCAGAGCTCGAAGCGTCGGACCTGGCCGACCATCCGCACCCGCTTGTCCAGACCGGCAAAGTCGCGCAGCGTCTGCGAGATGAGGATCCGACCTTGTCCGTCCAGGTCGCACTCCAGGGCGTGGCCGATCAACAGATGGCTGATCGCCTGGGCTTTCTGGTCGAGCGCGGGCAGCGACTCCAGGGTCTTCTCGATGCGCTGCCACTCAGGGGCTGGATAAACGCTCAGGCATCGCTCGAGCAGGCTGATCGTGATCACCAGCTTGCCGGCACAGACTTCGTCCAGGCGATCGCGATACCGGGTCGGTATCGCCAACCGTCCTTTCGGATCCATGCTCAGCGCGTAGTCGCCACGAAACACCCAGGTTTCCCCCAGCCAACCCTAAATACCCAAAAACTTCCATTTTCCTCCACTTTTCCCCACCGAGGAGGATATTGTGGCGTGCTCGCACCAGTGTCAAGAAATTCACCTATAAATCTGGCGAAATCTTGCTTATCAGACAGTGACTTATGGGCAACTCGAGGGCAAAAGGGGCTCGTCTGGTATCGACCTTTAGAGGCTCGCTAATTACTAATTCAATTAGCGGCAATTAGTTACGACGGGAACTTAAAGTGAATTATAAGAAAATGCGGGAGACGGCCGATAAGCCGGGTTCTGTCGTGGACAGTCATTCATCTGGGATGCCCGTCACCGGGCACCTCGAGCGACCTACCCGGGAGCGGCGCGGGCCACGCCTCACCGTGTCGCCACGGAAGCTCCCCTATTTGGTCTTGCTCCGGG
>JAGRHX010001297.1 GCA_020444775.1 Gammaproteobacteria bacterium | reverse complement strand
TTGCGAGATCCAGCATTCATTCAACCGCGAAAACGTTCCGCCTCGATACGAGCGTCGCGAGCCGCGGCCACGTCTCCGCGGCGCTCGTAGGCGGTCGCCAACAACTCCCAGTTGCTGCGCACGAGCGCATCGTCGCCACCAGCCAGACTGTTCGAGCGTCGCGCGCACTCGATCGCCTGGTCCAGCGCCGAGCTGTCCAGCCGGTAACGGGCCAGCCGGTTCCACAACAGGGCGTTGCGCGGTTCGATACCGATTGCCCGCTCGATGGTTGCCGCGGCGCGCTCCGGCCGGCCGGCGGCCGCCTCACCCTGCGCTTGCTGCAGCAACGCCCCTGCCGCCCGCGAGCGTGGTTGGGTTAGCACACCGGCGGTGCGTGTCTGGCCCGGCCCGGTCTGTGGCAACGGCTCGGTGCTCGGTGCGGTTTCGAACGACGAGGCAACCTGCACCGGATTGCCCGGGTCTACCGGTACCTCGTCGCCGGCCGGGGCCCGACCGTTCGGCGCACGCGTGATCGCGGCATCACGCTCGGTTGCCGCGGGGGACCGGTTCGGCGCATCGACACTCCTGTCGGTCACCGGCGCCGGCTCATGGCGACCGGCCGGCCCCTGTGCACAGCCGACGAGCAGACCGGCACAGATCAGCATGCTCCCGAGCCACTCGATCCTCGATCGGCAGCACGCCGCCACCATCCGCTCACCAGGCTGCCATCGCTCATCCGAACCGGTATCTGCAGTCATCGACCATCATCCACGTTGACCGCCTGCCCGGGATCTCCTCCCGGCAAGGCCCTGCGTATGAACCCGAAGATTCCGCCACTGGCGCCGCGCTCTGGACGTTCCGCAACCCGAGCTGGCGGTGGGTCCGCACCAGACTCGCCCGGTGCCGCCTCCGCGAAGGGCACTGTGGCCGGCACCTCGCCCGGTTGCCGGTCCAACGCGGCAAGCGTGCATTCGTTGACCGCCGGGATCCGCTCGACCACGAAGGGCAGCCGGCGCGTGCCACCGCACTCTGGTATCGCCCTAAGTCCGCTCGAGGGGTCGACCCAATGCCAGTCCAGCCCGGGCACCGACGCCAGATCCAGCGATCGCGCGCGGCGTCCCGCGAACAGATCCTTCCAAAGCTGCAAGGCACCCGAGGCGCCACTCAAGCGCGTCGTTCCGTTGTCATCGCGCCCCACCCAGACCACGCCTAACAAACTGGCATCGAAGCCCGCGAACCAGCTGTCACGACGACCGTCGGTCGTACCGGTCTTGCCGGCCACGCCGGCACCGCCGAGCGCATCCAGCGCACTACGTCCAGTGCCCTCCTGCATGACTGCCTGCAACCCCCGTGTCACCAGTGCCACGGCCACACCGGGGTCGGCCTGATGCACTTCCAAGGGGTATCGATTGAGCGGTGTGCCGTCGGCGCGGGTCACCGCGCTGATCGATTTCAGCGGTATGAGATAGCCTTCGTTGGCCAGCGCCTGGAACACCTGCGCGACCTCCATGGGGGTCAGTTCCGTCG
>JAGRHX010001296.1 GCA_020444775.1 Gammaproteobacteria bacterium | reverse complement strand
GCACCGAGGAGGAGAAGATGACGCCGTGGATGGGCGCGCTGATGGACAATCTGGAAGTGCTGGTCGAAACCGACGAGGGCGGCTCGTGGGGACGAGCGGCGACCCAGGATCTGCTCCACAACCGCATCAAGCTACGCTCACTGAACTTCATGCGCGGCCGCACGTTCTTGAACCGCTTCTTGATAATCGACGAGGCACAGAACCTCACGCGCAGCCAGATGAAGACCTTGATCACACGCGCCGGACCGGGCACCAAGATTGCCTGTCTGGGCAACATCGGCCAGATCGACGCGGCGCACGTGACCGAGAGCACCTCGGGACTCACCTATCTGGTCGATCGCTTCAAGCCATGGGCTCACGCCGGACACCTGGCCCTGAGGCGCGGCGAGCGTTCACGTCTGGCCGACTTCGCAACCCAGGTGCTCTGAAAGAGCTCGTGAATCAATTCCACGGCCTGCAGCGACGGCGCCTGAACGGGTGCCGCGGCGCTGCCGGCCCCCAGCGGACCCGGCTCAGGCTGGGCTCTAGCCGAGCATCGATAGCAGCGCCCGGGCCGCCTGCTCGACCTGCGCGCGGTTCACGTCCAGATGGGTCACCACACGCAGCCGCCTGGCGTCCACCGCGCCGATGATCACCCCCTGCGTGGCCAGACCTGCGCTCACCTCACGTGCGTCGGGCCCGCCGGCACCCAGATCGATGAAGAGGATGTTGGTCTGCACCGGATTCGGGGTCACGGTAAGCCGCGCCGCGCCGGCGATCAGCTCGGCGAAGCGTCGCGCGTTGGCATGGTCCTCGGCCAGCCGCTCGACATTGTGCTCCAGCGCATATATGCCCGCCGCGGCGATGATCCCCGCCTGACGCATGGCACCACCCATCCGATGCTTCCAGCGCCAGGCCTGCTCGATGAACTCATGGCTGCCGGCGAGCACCGCGCCCACCGGACAACCCAACCCCTTGCTCAGGTCTATCCATATCGAGTCGACACACGCGCCGTGGTCGCGGGCGCTGACCCCGGAGGCGATCACCGCATTCAACAGTCGGGCACCGTCCATGTGCACCGCCAGACCGTGCGCGCGCGCGACCTCGCATACCGACCGGATCTGCGCCAGCGGCCAGACCGCGCCACCGCCCATGTTGGTGGACTGCTCGATCTCGACCAGACGCGGCTGTGGCGCGTAACGCGATACCGGACCGATCGCCTCGCTCAGGGTCTGCGCGCTGAAGGTGCCCAGCGGCCCGGTGAGCGGGCGAATGTGGGTGCCAGCAAACGCGGCCGGCCCCGCGGCCTCGAAATCGATGATGTGGGCGCGCTCATGAGCGTAGATCTCATCGCCCGGCCGGCAGTGCACCAGGATCGCGATCTCGTTGCACATCGTGCCGGACGGCAGGAATAGCGCCGCCGGCTTGCCCAGCAGACCGGCTACCTGCTCGCACAGCCGGTTGACCGTCGGATCCTCACCGCGTTGCTCGTCACCGACCTCGGCGCCAGCCATCGCCTCGCGCATCGCGGCACATGGCCGGGTCTGGGTGTCGCTGTACAGATTGATGACGTTCGCGGTGCTCATGTGAGGTTCGAGGTGGGGCCGATGTGGGGGGCTGGACACCCATGCCTGGCGAAACGCTGACTGACAAGCGTTTCCCAGGCAGGACGTCCCCAGGCATCCATCACTATCAGATCGTCCGCAGGCTGCGCAACTCGCGGATCAGCACCGACAACATCGCAAAGTCCGGAGTGCCGGTCGACTGGATATCGGAGAGCATCGCCAGACATCGCTCGACACCGGCCGAGCTGCGGTCCAGCCACTCACTCATCCGCACATCGGCACCACCACCATCGGCCGGCAGCCTGAGTGCGTCCAGCGTCAGCAAGCGCTCCTGAGCGTAGAGATCGTCACGCAAGGCGTTTCGGGCCAGGGTCTGCCAGCGATTCGCGCGCGGTAGCGCATTGACCTGATCATGCAGCCAGGACAGACCGAGCGCGTTGCCTATCGCGAAGTACACCTGGGTCGCACAGCCCACCGGCTCACCGGCATCCGCCGCCACCTCGACGATGTCGAGCGCTGAATACAGCGGGTCGAAACACTGCACCCGGCGGGCCAATGATTCCGGCACGCCCTGCTCGACCAGTGCAGCATGCGGGTCAGCAGCGTCCTCCGTGCGCCGCGCCGCCACGTATTCGGGCAGCAGCCGGGCCACCTCGGCGACACCGGAACGCAGACCGGTTACGGTGGCTGCGATGTCCAGCGGTCTGCTGCGATTGCGCAGCAGCCAGCGCACCACCCGCTCGGCGAGCCGACGCGCATCGAGCAGCATCTGGATCTGCAGCGCCGCCGGAACCCGGTTGTCCAGCGCCTCGACCGCGCTGTACACCTCGTCGAGCTCGAGGATGGACGTGGCCGCAAAGTAGGCGTGCGCGATTTCCCGCGCGCCCGAGCCGGTCTCCTCGGCAATCCGGTGCCAGAAGGTGATTCCGCCGCGGTTGACCATGTTGTTCGCCGCAACCGTGGCGACGATCTCGTTGGCCAGACGGTGTTGGCTCATGATGTCCGCGTAGCGAGCGCGCAGCGCGGCCGGGAAGTACTCGACGAGTAGCGGATGCAGCGCGGGCTCGTCGCCGATCCGGCTTTCCTGCAGCGCCTTGAACAGCTCGATCTTCACATACGCCATGAGCACGGACAGCTCCGGCCCGGTCATCGCCAGACCGCTGGTCTTGCGCTCGAGTATCTCGTCCTCGGTAGGCAGGAACTCGATGCCGCGTTCCAACCGCCCCTGTCTCTCCAGCTCGCGGATCACCCGCGCATGCACCTCGAACATGGACTCGGTCTGCGCACCGGCCATGCTCAGCGCCTGGGTCTGCAGATAGTTGTTCCTCAGAACCAGATTGGCGACATCGTCGGTCATCTCGGCGAGCAGCTCGCGACGCTGCTTCTCGGTGAGGTCGCCGGCCTCGACGACCTGGTTCAACAACACCTTGATGTTGACCTCGTGGTCG
>JAGRHX010001295.1 GCA_020444775.1 Gammaproteobacteria bacterium | reverse complement strand
GAAGTGGGTCTCGGCCGGCGCCACGATGGCCAGCGATCCGGCAACCAGGCCCTGACGCTGCGCCTCGGTAACATACAGACGCTTGACGGCGCCGTTGCGCACGAAATGGAACGCGACCTCCGCCTGCGCGTCGTTCACGCAGACCTTGCGCGCGAACTGACGGGCGCGCTGCTTCGCCTCGCGAGCGGCCTTCAGTGCCTCACGCTCGAGATTCAGCTTGCGATCCTGCTCGCGCTTGGCTTCCTGCTCCCGGCGCACGGCCTCGGCGCGCGCGTCCGGCTTGCGCGCATTTGCCGCGCCACGCTGCTTCTTCGCGGCCTTGGGTCGGGATTTCTCCGAACGACGCGATTCGTGCCGGGTCTTCTTGACCTGGTCCTCGGTGACCAGACCGGCCTTCAGGAGTTGCTCTTGCAGCGAGCTGCTCATCACACTGGCTCCAGCTTCTCGTCCACCACGCTTGTAGCTCTACCCAGACCTGTTGGGCTCGGAGCTACGGGGGTCAGAGTTACGGGTCGCGTTTGCCACACAATCGACGACACCGCGCTCGACGGTCCGGACCGTGACGCTCACGCGCCGCCCGCATCAGGAACCGATGATGGCCAGCGCGCAGCCGTTTCGCAATAGCGCCACCGCCTGCTGCATTCTAATCGCGTGACGCGTCGCATCTACAGACATCTCCCACGGGCATTTCACGCACCGGAACCGCAGAAACGGACGCCATGACCTCCGAATCCGACCACAAGCAACTGCTGCTGGTGTACCACTCGCAAACCGGCCACACCCGCGGCCTCATGCAGGCGGTGCTGTCCGGCGCGCGTGACCCGCAGATCGATGGGGTCCACGCGCGTCTGCTACGCGCGGCCGACGCCGGCGTCGCCGACCTGCTGCAGGCGGACGCCCTGGTGCTCGGCACACCTGAGAACTTCGGTTACATGTCCGGGGCCATGAAGGACTTCCTGGACCGGGTGTACTACCCGTGCCAGGGTCGCATCGAGGGCCTTGCCTATGCGCTGGTGATCAGTGCCGGCAACGATGGCCAGGGCGCCCAGCGCAGCATCGAGCGCATCGTACGTGGCTTCCCACTTCGACAGGCACAGGCGCCCATCATCGTCCGCGGCACGCCCGGCGCCGAGGATCTCGGCCGCTGCGAGGAGCTGGGGGCGACCATGGCCGCCAGCCTGTCACTGGGACTCATCTGAGCCAGTCATCCAAGCGATGCTTCCGACAGCTGGTAGCGATGCCCGCCCGGACGGCTCGGCCGGCGGCCGGCTCAGCCCGAGCGGCGCCACAGTCCGTGAGGACGCTTCGATGTTGGCGTAATCCCCGAATTTATCTGCTAGTATTATCATGATGTTATGAAACGTTTTTGATATTCAATCTAGCTCGTTCACAACTTAAGCGAAACCCGACAAGGTCTCGGGCTTACGCGGGGGGATATGCGCGTGTCAG
This sequence comes from Gammaproteobacteria bacterium, assembly GCA_020444775.1. The sequence goes on along the minus strand of JAGRHX010001295.1, from coordinate 1,922 downwards.
TCGTAGGCATCGATATAGGGTTCGGCTTCACCAAGGCCTGCAATGGCCGCAATGCCTTGATCTTCAAATCGATTTTCGGAGAAGCGACAGAAATCCAGTACCGCGAGCAGATCCTCGGCTCGGTACCCAAGGGCGACCACCTGCAGATCGAGCTGGACGGCAAGTCCTATTTCGTCGGCGAGCTCGCCGAGCGCCAGAGCAACGTGCGCTCATTCACGCTCGACCAGGACCAGCTGATCGGCAGCTTCGCGCGGATCATGGCGGTGACCGCGCTCAGTCAGCTGGCCGGCAAGAACGAGCAGGTCCGGGTGGTGACCGGTCTGCCGATCAGCTATTACCGGCGCCACAAGGAGGAGCTGACCCGGATACTGACGGGCAAGCACGACGCGGTGCTGGTGGACAGCAACGGTCAGCGCAACGAGGTATCGGTGCAGGTCACCCACACCCGGGTGATACCGCAGCCCTTCGGCACCCTGTTCGGCCACATGCTCAACGACCTCGCGGAGATCGGCAATCGACGTTTTGCCCAGGAGAAGATCGGCATCATCGACGTCGGCTTCCGGACCAGCGACTACAGCATCTCGGACCGGACCCGCTACTCCGAGCGCGGCAGCCAGACCACCGACACCGGTATTGCGCGCGCGTTCGCGCACATCGCCGCGCGCTTGCGCGAGCTGACCGGAGTCAACGTCGAGCTCTACCGGCTTTATGACGCCGTGTCCCGCGCCAGCATCAAGATCCGCGGCAAGAACATCGACCTGCGGCCGGTGGTGGAGGAAGCCTTCACCAAGCTGGCCTCGACCATCGCCACCGAGGTCGAGCGTCTTTGGGCGGATGACTGGGACATCGACCTCATCGTCATCACCGGTGGTGGCGGCGCCGTGCTCAGCCCCTATCTCAAGCAGCAGATCCACGGTGAGCTGATGGAGCTGGACAGCGGTAGCGATGCGCGGCTGGCCAACGTGCGCGGCTACTGGCGCTACGGCATGCATCTGTTGAACAAGGAACAACAGCGCGAACCGGCACCGCCACGACCGAACAACGTCCGCGCGGCAAGGGGCTGAGCCTCGGCAGGACGTCCCCCGCGCGGCTCCCTGGTCGCCCACCACCCGGCGCATGCCCCAGTCCCGGCTCCGTGTCCTTCGAGCGGCGGCCGGGATGCCAACGGATCGGCCACGACGTGCGGCCGGTCACGCCCTGGCCCTGCGAACAGCGATCCGCGCGGCCACTCACGGCTGCGCCGGAGCGGGCGTATGGGTTAGCATTCGTCTTCCGAGTCGCCGCTTCCGAGTGACCCGCGCCATCCTCACGCCTCCGCCCATCGTCTAGGAGATCGTCATGAGCTCAATACTGGCATCCCCGGCGATCGGCCTGGAATTCGACCCGGTCTGGGAGACCATCCGCAGCGAGGTCGCGGTCGAGGTCGAGGCCGAGCCGGCCCTGGCCAGCTACATGCACGCCTCGGTGTTGAATCACAAGCGCCTCGAGGACGCGCTGGGATTCATTCTCGCCGCCAAGCTCGACAGCCCGATGCTCGCCTCCATGCAGGTCCGTGAACTGTTCCACGAGGCCATGCAGGAGTGCCCCGAGATCAGCCGCGCGGCGCGCGCCGATCTGCGCGCGGTGCGTGAACGCGACCCGGCCGCCAAGCATCTGTCCAGACCGTTCCTGTTCTTCAAGGGCTTTCATTCGCTGCAGACCCATCGCACCGCCAACTGGCTGTGGCGCCAGGGTCGCGAAGCGTTGGCCCTGTACATGCAGAGCCGCTGCTCCGAGGTCTTCGACGTCGACATCCATCCGGCCGCCCGCATCGGCCAGGGGATCATGATCGACCATGCCACGGGGGTGGTGGTCGGCGAGACGGCCGTGATCGAGGACAACGTGTCGATGCTGCACGCGGTGACCCTGGGCGGCACCGGCAA
>JAGRHX010001294.1 GCA_020444775.1 Gammaproteobacteria bacterium | reverse complement strand
ATGCCCTGCGCCCAGGCCATGAACTTGAGCATCTCCTCCCCATCCAAATGCTGCAGCGACAGGGGAATCGTCGCCATGCCCAGCGTCAATTGAGCGAGCAACAGCACGAGTATGGCGATGTCGCCAAACGACGAGGTGCGACGGATGCGCGGGTCTGACAGGCGCCGGTGCAGCAGGAGCACGAGGCCAATGAAGCACATCACGCCGGCGGCGCCACCGATCACGATGGCCATGCCCTGCTTGGCGCCATGACCGATGCCAATGGCGTCGAACACCGCGATCGGCGTCAGAAGGCCGATAAAGTGACCGACGAAGATGACCAGGATGCCGACGTGAAACAGATTCGAGCCCCACATCAACTGGCCACGGCGCAGGAATTGGCTCGACCCCGTCTTCCAGGTGTATTGCTCGCGGTCGAAGCGCACCACGCTGCCGAGCGCCAGCACCACCAGCGCCAGATACGGATACCACCCGAAGGCGATGTAATTGAGCGTTTCGGTCATGGTTCAGCGCCCTTCTGTGAGGTGACGATCCGGCCCGTCGCCCGGAGCGGTGCGGCGGGGAGCCTGCGGCGCCGCGCGACGCCCATGGCGCAGCTTGGCGATCAGCCGATCCCCGCCGCAACCGCCGTGGTCGGGGCCGAACACCACCGGATCTTCCTGCCAGGCTCGGTCGAGCGCCGCGAAGTCATCGGACTCATCGTTTTCCGCCGACCCGGCATTGACAGTTGTTTCCGGTTCGATGGGCATGTCGGCGAGCGTACAGACCGCCTCCAACACGGCCGCGTAGGAGGATCCGCGTGCGCGCAGACGCTGCGCAAGTCCGGCGACGATGTGCGCGACCTGCCTGAGCAGCGCGACAGCCTCGGCACGCGGCAGCACGCCACAGTATTCCAGGAACACCGGTAGAAAATCCGGCAACTCGCTGACCGCCAAGGCCAGTCCTTGCTGTTCGTACATGTTGCGCAAGTCGATCATCGCCTGACCGCGGTCGCGGCTCTCGCCGTGGACATGCTCGAACAAGTGAAGCGACAAGGACTTGGCGCGGTCAAACTGGGCGACGTAGGCTTCCTGCAGATCGAGGAGATCGGCCGCCCCCTTGTCCACGGCGTCGAATGCGGCAATCAGGTCGTGAAGGCCGGCGCGGCAAACAGCATCGAGCGCCGGTTCGGCGTCGACGGCCGCGCGAATTTCGACCGAGGCGGCCACGACCTCCTCGGTCGGATAGCGCAGCAGACAGGACAATGCCCGCAGAACATGCGCCCGCCCGGTGTTCGACATCACGCCATCTCCATCGGGTTCTTGGCACGACGCGTGCCCGGCTTGGCCGGCGTTCCGAACAGGCTGGTTTCGGTGCGGCCATCCGAGCAGCCGTTGCCGAACGAGAAACCGCAGTCGCCGCGCAATGCCTGGGCATCCTCGCCCGCTTCGCGGTGCGCGGTGGGGATTGCAAAACGATCCTCGAAGTTGGCGATCGCCATGAGGTGGTACATCTCCTCGATCTGGCGACCGGTCAGGCCCACCTGCTTGGCGAGACCCTCGTCGATCGCCCCGTCGACCGTCTTGGAGCGCATGTAGGCACGCATCGCCAGCA
>JAGRHX010001293.1 GCA_020444775.1 Gammaproteobacteria bacterium | reverse complement strand
TCAACTCCTTCCTCGACGGCACCAAATCGGCCATCGAGATGGCGGCGATCGCCAACGCGACCGGGCTCACGCCGGCACCTGATGGGCTGGCTTTTCCGCCGTGTGGCATGGACGATCTCGCGCACGTGCTACGGCCACGTTCCGTGGGCGGTCTGCTCGAGCACAAGGGCCAGGTCGAGGTGGTCTCCTCGCTGGAACGGGACGGCCGGCCGGTGGCACGCGATCTACGCTGGGGTGTGTATGTGGTCATCGAGGCGCCCAATGAATACGCCGCCGCCTGCTTTCGCCAGTACGGCATGAACACCGACGCCAGTGGTCGCTATTCGGCGATGTACAAGCCCTTTCATCTGATCGGGCTGGAGCTCAACATCTCGGTGCTGTCGGCGGCCTTGCTCGGCAAGCCGACCGGCGCGACCCGGGATTTCATTGGCGATGTGGCGGCCACCGCGAAGCGTGATCTGAACGCCGGTGAGCGACTCGACGGCGAGGGCGGATACACCGTCTACGGGCGGCTGATGCCCGCGCGTGATTCGCTAGCCGCGGCGGCGCTGCCGATCGGCCTGGCCCACGACGTCACCCTCAGGCGCAGCATCCGGGCCGGCGAGGTGGTCAGCTGGGACGATGTAGACGTCGACACGAGCAGCGAAGCGGCGCGCGCCAGGCGCGATATGGAAGCCCGCTTCGCCGGTGCCAACGACGCGGTGCCCTGAACGCGTCCGAAATCGTCTCCAGGTTGAACCCCTGCGGGCAGCGCGCCGACCGGGTCGTCGGCGCGAGCCCTGAGCAAGCACCCAGAACCACGGCCCCGACGGGTCTCCCACACCCACCACAAGTCGGGGCACGGCTCACAGCCGATGCAGGTTGCGTCGCAGCCAGACCCCCAGTAACAGCAGCAACGCGCCTGCCAGGCACAGCAGCGCCTCGAAACCGAAATACCCGACTCCCAGGCCGAACAGCGCAATGCCCACCGACTGGCTCGAGAACAGACTGAAAGCGAACACCGCGATTGCTGCGCCACGCATGTCCGGCGCCATCTCGGTGGCACGCGTCTGCAAGGTGTTGTGCATCAGATAGTAGCCGAAGCCGAGCAACACCAACAGCACCGGCAGCAGCTCGAACCACGGCGACAACGCCAGCCCGACCAGTGCCAGACACATCACCCGCCCGGACATCCGCACCATGCGTGGTGGCCCCAGGCGCGCCAGCAGGCGCTTGATCGACCATGTGAACAGCAGACCTCCTATACCAAAGCCTGCCAGGGTCAAGCCCATCAGCGTGTAACTGACCCCGTGCCGCTCACGCATGAAGGCCCCCAGATAGGCGAACGCGCCGTAGAACAGCGCCGCTTCGATCGCCACGCAGGCGCAGATGCGTCGCACCCGGTCGTTCGCCACCAGCTTCAGATAGCTGCGCAGCACGCCGAGACGCTCGGCCGGTGCCACCACCCGCTCCTGCCGTGCGGCCGGCACCAGCAGCACGGCGATCACGGCGAAGCCGACGGTCGGCAGGATGAAGGTGACCCGCCAGCCGCTGACGTCACTGAGCAACCCACCCACCAGCGGTCCCAGGGTCGAGCCGGCCAGGACCCAGCCGACGAATCGTGCGACGCGTGCCTGGCGCTGGTCCAGGACGGTAGTGTCGCCGACGTGGGCGAGCGAGAGTGGGATCACTGCGCCGGCGGTCATGCCGGTCAGGAAGCGAAACATCACCAGCTCACCAAGGGTGTCGGCCATCGCGCAGCCGGCCGAGCCGAGCGCGGCCAGTGCCACCGCGACACATACCGCTCGTATCTTGCCGATGCGATCGCCCAACGGCCCGTGCACGAGCTGGAAGAAGCCATAGGCGAAAGCGAACGCGGTAATCAGCGCGGCGGCGCTGGCCAGCTCCACCGAGAAGTGCTGTGCCACCCGTGGCAACAGCGGCTCGGCGATGCGTATCGACAGTCCGGAGAAGAACCCGGCCAGTGACAACAGGGTCATCGAGCCGGCGCGCAGTCCCACGGTCCAGGCCTGCATCCAGCGATGGCACCAGAAGGCGTGTCCGGTGCTCATGCGCCGATGACGGTCACGAGTGCCGCGACTGGGAATCGTGCACGAATCGATATACCGTTCCGCTGCGAGGCCAAGGGCTGGCGAACGGTCGACCCACCCGAGCACGGCCCACGACGCATCGACACAAGAGAATTCGGCCCGAGAGA
>JAGRHX010001292.1 GCA_020444775.1 Gammaproteobacteria bacterium | reverse complement strand
TCTTGAACTACACGCGCGACGAGCACTCGGACGAGACCTTGACCGTGCTCATGCCGATCGCCAACGAGCCGGACTGTAGACGTTGCCACGGTGCCGACCACCCGATTCGAGGCGTGATCAAGCTGTCCAGCACGCTCAGCCGCTTGGAAGCAGATATCACCAGCGCGGTTCGCACCGGCGCGCTCATCTCGATGGCCGTTGGCGCCACCGTCTTGCTGCTGATGCTCGTGCTCGTGCGCGGCATTGCCGTGCCGATTGTCGCGGTCTCGAGGAACCTGCACGCGGTCGCCTCGGAAGGCGACCTCACACTCCGTCTGGACTCGCGCAAGAAGGACGAGGTGGGCGTGCTGGGCCGCAGCTACAACGCCTTCGCGGAGAACGTCCAGATGCTGGTGCGACAGGTCGGCGCAGCTACCGAGGGCATCAATCGGCTCAGCGCGAGCTTTCTGGACGCATCGGGTCGAACCGACCGCAACATGCGCCAGCAGCAGGTCGACACACGTGCCACCCAGGAGGCCGTCGCCCAGATGAACCAGATGGCGGGTGAGATGGCGCAGTACGCGCGGGACGCCGCGCACAGCGCCACTCAAGTACACCAGGAGGTGCAACAAGCGCGTGAGGTGCTGGACCGCACGATCGAATCGACCGTCGGGGCCACCGGGGACATTCGTAGTGCCGCGGAGCTGATCGACGCATTGCATCAACGCGGTCGTGAGATCGCGGCCACGGTCGGCCTCATAGACGAGATCTCCCGGCAGATCGAGCTGTTGTCGCTCAATGCGGCCATCGAGGCCAGCCACGCGCACGAGGCCGGTGCCGGGTTTGCGGTAGTGGCCACGGAGGTGCGAAACCTCGCGCACCGGACCCATGAGGTCACCGCGCGGATTCACGCCAGCGTCACCGAGCTACAGAGTCAGGCGGCTCTTGCCCTTGACTTCGCGCACGGCGCGTTACGACGCAGCGATGACCGCAACGAGACCGCTCACGCGGCGGAACGCAGCGTGGCCGCGGTGTCGACGATGGTCGCGGGCATTGGCTCGTTGACCACGCGCATCGACGTGACCGCCGGTGAGCAGGCGCGGCTGGTCGCACGCATTGACGAGGCAATGGGTCGCATCAGCACGATGACCGATCAGACCAGCAGTGGGCTGCACGCCGTGAGCGAGCAGAATCGTGCATTGCTGGAGATGTCCGGTGAGCTTTGTGCGTTGGTCGGCAAGTTCAAGACCGACTGAGCAGGGACGTTGATCAGGTTCAGAACGAACGCAGGGCAATGGCACGAGCCGGCTCTTCGGGTTTCGTCCACCAGATTGGAACGACGCTGACAGGAGTAATGACCATGCGCATGCGATACCTGAGCCGGATCTCGGTGCTGGCGTCGGTGACGGTGATGGTGCTGGCCTCGGCTGCAGGTGCCAGTGAAGGCTATGTGACCAACTACGAAGAAATCGTCAAGGCCGCGGATTGGAGCAACATGAAGACCGTCGTGGTCGAGCTCGATGAGCATAGCTACTCGCACGATGGACTGCATTTCAAGGTGGGACAGAGCTATCGCCTCAGGCTGCGTAATGTCGGAGAGCAGAAGCACTACTTCACCGCGCCGGAGTTCTTTCGCTCGATCGCTACGCGCAAGGTCCAGTCCGACAAGGATGGTGAGATCAAAGCACCCTATTTCACGGCTCTGGAGATGATGGCCAACGGCGGCACGTTGGATCTGTACTTCGTGCCCGTGCGCACGGGGCGCTACCCGGTGCGCTGCACCATCGACGACCACGAGCGCCAGGGTATGCACGACACGATCACGATTGCTGATTGAAGCGATGCATCAGCGGACCAGCAGAACCGGTCACAATCGGTACCGTGCAGTGATCGGGATTGCGTTGCTCGCGAGCCTGAGCGTGAGCACGGAGACAGCCGCGCGGGGCACGTTGGTGAAAATCGTTCGCACCGAGGCCACACCGGTCGTGGATGGGGACCTCCGCGAGTGGCCCGCCTCGGGTTGGCAACGGATCCCGCTGGCGCCCGCGCTAGAGGATGACCAGAAGAACCGGACCGGAGACATCGAAATCGATCTGCAAGCCGTGGTCACCGCCAACCGGCTCTATGTGGCGGTACGCTGGCCGGATCCGACCCTGGACGACAGTCACCGTCCCTGGCTCCGCCAGGGCGGCAGATACCGCCGTGGCAAGGCGCGAGACGACATGTTCGCGCTGCGCCTGCACAAGTCCGGTGACTTCGACCGCAGCATGTTGGCGACCCATGCATACTCGGTGGATGTCTGGCTCTGGAGCGCGGGACGCAGCAATCATGCCGGGCTTGCGGAGGATTGGATGCACATCATCTCACCGGACCCGATCGAGAACGCCGCGGAGCACGGCCTCCCGGGCGGTGGCTCGGTGTATATCCGCAAGATTGCCGACGGCGGCGAGCCGATCTACCGGTTCGTGAAACCATCCAGGACCAGTACCGAATCGCAGGTCGAGAGCGTGGCGCTGTCGACGAAGGCCAGCGAAAGCCAGGCCGATGTCGCCGCCAGGGGTCGCTGGCGCGACGGGCACTGGCATCTGGAGCTCGCGCGCGACCTGGATACCGGTCACGATGATGACGTGCAGCTGGTGTCGGGTCAGGCCGTGCTCGGACAGGTCGCTGTCTTCAATCAGGGTTACGCCGGGCACAAGAGTGTCAGCGAGCCTCTGCGTTTCGAGATGGCGATTCGCTAGAGGCCGTCGGACCTGCTCCCTCGCCGCAGGTGTCGAGGCCTGTTTGTATTGACTGCCTACGGTAGCGATCTACAGACCGCCACGGTCATTGGCGTTCGAAGGCGGAGCGGATGAGTCCGAGGCCCGAGACGGTGAACAGTCCGGCAGTCAATCCGTCAATCCATCGTCGCAGCCGTTGGTAGACGCCCATCGCCCCCGAGGTCGAGAAGGTGAGGGCATAGGCGACATAGATGAGCAGGCCCAGCGCGCTACACAGCGTGGTCGCTGCGGCGACCTGCCAGATCCCGCAGCCAGTATCGACGCCCGGGCCGACGCCCAGGGCGAGGGTCGCCATCCAGGCCAGAACGGCTTTGGGATTGGACAGGTTGAGCAGCAGACCGCGCCGGAATCCACCTCCTGCGGCTGTCGACCCGGCCGGGGCAGGCGTCCCACCCCCGGCCGTGAGGGCGGACCTGGCGGCCAGCCACAGCAGATAGGCGCCGCCCAGGAGCTTGAGCACGACCAGACCGTGACTCGATGCCTGGAGCACGGCACCCAGGCCGGTGGCGGCGACCAGCCCCCAGAAAGCCAGCCCGACCGAGAGCCCGAACCCGAATCGTAGCCCGGTCTGTCGCCCAGAGCGCATCGAAACGCCGGCTACGGCGATGGTCGCGGGGCCGGGGGATGCCGCGACGACGAAGAACGCCGCCGCAGCGGTCGTCAGACCCACGCTATCGAACATCTCAGCTCGACCCGGTCGTCAACAATCCCCGTAGCGACGATTCGAACCAGACCCGTTGCTGACCATGCAAAGCCGGCGCTATCGGGGGTGTTCATGCTGACGCCTCCGACGTGTGCGTAGCAGCGGCAGTAGCAGCACGCTGCCCAGCAGATAGACGGCGCCTGGCAGGGGCACCGGCGAGGCGTCCAGACGCACGTTGTCGAAGTCCACCTCGATGCCCGGGGCGTCCGCTGTGCCAGGGATGTTCAGGTTGATCAAGCGGATCTCGAGCGCCGCGCCAAGCTGCGCATGCGTGGCACCGATGTCGACCTGCAGCGTCGACGTGGCGAAGGTACCGTCCGGCAAGCTACCACCCAGACTGTTGTCATCGAAGGCGATCACGATTCCACCGGCGAGCAGCTCGGTGCGGTATCCGGGAAAGCCACGCAGGTCGAAGAATCCGAATGCGTCAAACGGCGGCGAACCCGTGCCGGACGCGATGTTGCCGATGTCCACCTGCAAGGTGTAGCGGGTATTCGCTGTCAGCAAGGCCGACAGCTCCTGCGTGATGCCCACCTCGCGCTCGCCCGGCTGGCCACTGCCATCACTGCCAGCCAGATAGATGAGCGCGGCCTGCTCGCCGTCGGGTACCCCGCCCGGGAAGAACTCGGACCCGACAGGTGCATCGATGACGCCCACGGCATTGTTGCCACCGATGAGCTGATTGGGGTCGTAGAACGACCAGCCGTCCGGGGCGAAGGTGGTCGGAAAGGTATTGGGGGCGGCCGGATCGTTCTCGAAGCTGTGATTGACGATATCGACCATGGCGGCCTGGGCGCTGCCAAAGACCATGCTCGCCAGCAGCGCGAGCGCGGTTCGTGCCAATCCGGGTGTGCTGTCCATGCGGTCCTCCGAGGACAGTGGGGCTGTGCCCGGCTGCCGCCCGGCGCCAACGTGCGGGCGCTCACAGCAGCGCGGCTCCGGCCGACTGAGGACCGTCATTGGAACCGCTACGGCGGGGCGCCCGCCGTGCGGTGTTTCGCAGTTCGTCCAATCCGTGCCGGCGCTGGCAGTCACGTGTCAGCGCCGATCAGACTCCGGCGTATGCGGCGGGCTCAGCCGCCCGGGCCCGCCGCGTCTTGACTCAATTCAGGCGCGAGATGGCCAGAGCCTCGCCAAAGCGTCGGCTGGCTTCGAGCAGATCGC
>JAGRHX010001291.1 GCA_020444775.1 Gammaproteobacteria bacterium | reverse complement strand
ACGAGATCCAGCGCAACATCATCTCAGAGCGGGTTCTGGGTTTGCCCAAGGAGCCACGCTTCGACACTGGCAAGGCCTTCCGGGACGTGCCGAAGAACACCGTCGGCTGATTCTCGCCGTCGGCACCGAGCAATCGAGAAGGAAGCGGCGCGGGCAGGGCACTGCCCGCGTCGGGAATCGGTGCAGCCGCGTCCGAGATGCACGCTCGCTCAGCTTGCGAAGCGCTCGAGCACCTCACCAGGGGTGGCGTTGCCCACCACCAGTCGATCATCCTCCACCGTGCGCACGCCGTTCACCCAGACGCCATGCAAGCCGGTCGAACCGGTGACCAGACGCGCGGCACCGGCCGGCAGATCGCGGGTACGCTGCTTGGGCGTGCGGCCGACGGTCTGTGCGTCGAAGAGGATCAGATCGGCGGCCGCGCCGACCCGCAGACGACCGCGATCGGGGATACCGTAGATGTCCGCCTGGGCACCGGTCAGCCGGTGCACGGCTTCCTCCAGCGTGAAATCGCCGCGTTCGCGCACCCAGCGCGAGAGCATGTGTAGCGCAAAGCCGGCGTCGCAGAATAGCGACAGGTGGGCACCCGCGTCCGAGAGGGTGATGCTGGTGCGCGGGCTCTTCAACAGCTTCAACACCTCGGTCTCGTCGGCGTTGAGAATCTGCGCGTTGAACAGCGTGTCGAAATCTTCGCTGGCGCCGAAGTCGAGCAGCCAGTCCAACGGGTGCTTGCCGTCGACCTCGGCGAGCTCGGCGATGTTGCGGTGGGTGTAGTGGCGGTGCTCGGCGCGAGCCGGCTCCAGGATCTCCATCAGATGCCACTGATCGGTGAAGCGGTTGAGCGCGCCCGGCGCGACCAGCTCCTGCTTGACCGCGGCCCGGAACGCCGGATCGGCGTACAGCGCGGCGAGCTTCGGCTTGTCGTGATACAGCCCGATGGCGGGCTTCCAGCTCGCCAGTCCCTCGAAGGCATAGAAGCCGGTCAGGGTCAGATCCATGCTGATCGGTGTGCAGGGCACCTGCGCGTAGACCGGTTGGCCGCGCTCGGCGGCGGCTTCGATGGCGCGTATGTCGCCAATGGCGGCCTGCGGATTGGCCTTGTCGTAGGCGATCGCCGCGACCACCATCGGCCGTCCGGTTCGCGCCGCGAGCTGTTCGAAGCGGTCGATCCGATCGTTTCGACCCTTGGTCAACATGAAGCAGCCCTTGCCGGTCTCGCCCAGCGCGCCGATCAGCGCATCCAGCTCCTCGGCATCCGCCAGCCGCGACGGCATCGGCACGCCACCCCAGCCGTTGTGACCCTCGAAGGTCGAGGTGGCAAAGCCGATCGCGCCATTGTCCAGCGCCTCGATCAGCAGGCCACGCATCTGCGCGATCTCATCCGCGGTGGCCGCGCGCTCGGTCGCCGCTTCACCCATGACGTAGGTGCGAAGGGACGAGTGCCCGCAGTAGGTGGCGACGTTCGGTGCCACGCCGTTGCGTCTGAGCATCTGCAGGTACTGCGGGAAGGTCTCGAAGTCCCAGCGGGTGCCGGCCTGCAGGGCGTCCAGCGACATGCCCTCGACCTGGGTCAGATTCTTCAGGGTGCGGTCGCGATCGCCGGGCTTGCAGGGGGCGATGGTGAAGCCACAGTTGCCCATGATCACGGTGGTGACGCCGAGGCCGAGCGAGGGGCTGGCGCTTGGGTCCCAGGTGATCTGGGCATCGTAGTGTGTGTGCGGATCGATGATGCCGGGCGCCAGGACCCGGCCGTCGGCATCGATGCGGACGCGGGCCGGGCCGGGGTCGGCGTCGGCGCCGTCCACGATGGCGCTGATGCGGCCGTCTCGGACAGCCAGGCTGGCCCGCCGGGCAGGCGCGCCGGTGCCGTCCACCACGGTGGCGTTGACGAAGAGCAGATCGTGCATGAGCTCGGTTCCGATAAGCGGGTTCAATCGCCGCCGGCGGCGCCGAACACCGGCACGTCGGTCTTGTCCTCGAACGCCTCGGCGCCCTCGGTGGGCAGATCCTCGACGTAGTTCAAGGCCGCGTCGATGTCGCCTTCCCAGACCGAGCGCGGCAGCTCGTAGAGCAGCTCGACGCCATAGCCATTGGGATCGGTGATGTAGAGGCTGTGGGTCATGCCGTGATTCACCCGGCGGCCGAACTTGATGCCGCGTGACTGCACGTAGGCGAGCTGGCGCAGCCAGGACTCGCGGTCGGGCAGGGTGATGGCGATGTGGTTGATCGCGAGCGGGCTGTCGAATGGCTTGTAGCCACCTTCGGGCGGAGCCGGCAGGTGGCGCTGCTCGACCAGAGCCAGATCGTGATGGTTGAGCTTGCCATCGTGATCGGCGCTGTAGAAGCGCATCTTCAGGTCCTTGCGATAGGCCGGTCCGTCCGGATCGACGTGGATCTCTCCGACCTGCTTGAGCCCGACGATCTCGGTCCAGAACCGATGCGACTCTTCGATGTCGCGGACGTTGAGGACGATGTGATTGATGCTGACGGGCGTCACCGCGGCAGCCGGGGGAGAAGCTGATTCGGACTGTCTGGACATGTCGGGCCTCCGTGTTTCACGGGTATGGCATGGAACAACGATTCTTGCAAAGCCCACAGGGTCTTGCAAAGCACACCGGACCTTGCCAAGTGTACGGCAGTGCTCGCACGTCCGCCGGCGCTGACGGGTGCTCAGCCGTGTCTGAGCTCCATCTCGCGCACGTCGCTGAGACGGCCGTTGACCGCCGCGGCGGCGGCCATCGCCGGGCTCAGCAGGTGGGTGCGTGTGTCCCGTCCCTGACGGCCCTCGAAGTTGCGGTTCGAGGTCGATGCGACCCGCTGGCCCGGGAGTGCGTGATCGCCATTCATCGCGATGCACATCGAGCAGCCCGGCTCACGCCATTCGAAGCCGGCCTCGCGGAACACCGCATCCAGCCCCTGCGCCTCGGCCTCACGTTTGACCGCCCCGGAGCCCGGCACGACGATCGCCTGGACGCTGTCGGCGACCCGTCGTCCACGGACCACCGCGGCGGCGGCCTGCAGGTCCTCCAGGCGGCTGTTGGTGCACGAGCCGATGAA